>JAFZMD010000071.1 GCA_017553445.1 Methanobrevibacter sp.
GACAAAGGACTAAAAATACGATTAAAACTAAGCCAACTACGATGGACAAAAAGAAATGTCCTAAAAATTAAATAACAAAACTAATTATCAGTAAAATTCTGGACAGTGCCTTAATATTAAGTTTTTTCTTCATTAACTTAATATAATTTTTTTGATGATTTTATTGAGTGTAATATACTCATATTTTTAAAAAATAAGTCTTTTTTTAAGGAATTAATTTGGCATTTTTTAGTAGGTAGTTATATTTTATATACTTTTTTTAGTATATTGACTTAATTTTTTTGAAAAATTATTATGAAAAACATTCAGTAACTATTTTATATTATTTCCATAAAAATATTTCTTTCAATTAGAACAGTGTTTTTTCATAAAGTCGCACTTCAAAAATATTTATTATTAATGAAGTTGATATTATTAATTGTAATGATTGTAATTTCTTTGGTGTTTATGTATGAATAATCGTGATAAAATTGCTCGTGAGTTTGCAGAGGCCATTAATTCAGATGAAATTATTAGGATGATTTTATTTGGTTCTGTTGCACGTGGTGATGACAGTGATGAATCTGATATAGATATTTTAATTATCGTTCATCATGATAATCAAGAATTGGAGAAAGTAATTGACAATCTGGTTGTTGATTTTATTCTTGAAAAAGAAGAAGTTATTTCTCCTCATGTGATGACTGAAGAGCACTTCAATAAAACAAAAGATTATAGTTTCCTTAAAACTGTAATGGCTGAAGGTGTTCCTATATGAATATTGAGGAAGTTAATGGAGTCATGGATTTAGCAATTGAAGAGCTAAGCATGGCACAGATATTATTCGATGCTGGAAAATATAGGGGTTCTATAACTCATTCATATTATGCAATGTTTGATGCTGCTAAAGCATTGTTACTTACTCATGATTTTGTAAGCAAAAAGCATGATACAATTTTAACTCAATTCAGTAAGGATTTTGTTCGTGAGGATAATTTTAGTCAGGAAGTTTACACTTATTATTCAAATGCCAAAAAACTTAGAAGAAAATCCAGTTATGACTTTTCAGTAAATTTTAATAAACAAGAAGCTTTTGATTGCTTAATTCAAGCTGAAGAATTCATAATGGAAGCTAAAAAATTTTTATAATTAAATATTTTCTGAAAAATGGATTATTTTCATTTGGTTAAAAGAAAATTACTGAATTAATCAATTATTTTTCTCTGTAATTTCAGCTTATTATTTTTATGTTTCCAACGGAGTATGTGCTGATAAAAGCAATTACTACTTTTTTTTAGATTTGATTTAATGATATTACATTACTGTGAAGATTTTGGATTTGATAAATATTACAATCAATCTTTCGTATTTTTGATTATAGATAATCCCTCCTATTACAAACTGTATTGTTTATATGGTGCAATCATATAATCAATATTATATTCAATTAAATAAGTCAGTATCTTCCTGCATTTAATTTGAGTATAATATTTCTTTTTTTACCTAATTCATCCAATTCATGTTTTATATAATCGGATTTTTGCTTTAAATCCATGTCTTTAGTTGATTCATCACTCTTTTTTAATATCTGTTTTAAGTCATCAACTTCAAGCAGATTCACAGCCAGGCAGAAGAAGATATGTCTGTCGGCAATAGTGTATCTGTTTAAAAGATGGTTTAGCATTTCCTTTTTTTCTAATTGTTCTTTGTGATAGTTTTCGATTCCTATGGTTTTTGCTTTTTCTAAATCCTTTTTCTGGTTTCTGTGGGTAATCAGTGAATCGTATAACTCTATGTCATCATATTTGTCGCAGGGATATTCTTTGCATTCAAAGCAGTAGTCTATATTTCCATGTTTTATGCTGCATGGTGCAATCTGGCAGGCCTGATAACATAGGCTGCCTTCATGACAACCACTGCATCTTTCATCAACAAACATCGGACATAAACTGCAGTTAAGTCCACATAATGACAGTAGCAAATCAGCCCGTTTGAATTTTTTATTTATCATAATGACCTTTTATTTCTCCTTATTTGCGCCATCCTTTCAAAATCACCATTTTCAATTTCATTGCTTAAAACATGAATGATTTGACTTTTTCTTTCAAGAAAATGGGGGCCTGACAAACTGGCAGATACTGTATGATGAGTAATGAATGAACAGTCACATGTTAAATGTTCAACAAAAGTTTTAAGTTCAATTAACATTTCCTTTTCAGACAAGGGTGTGAATTCACCCATTTGCGCTTCTTTTAAAAGAGGAGTTCCTGGAAATAGTGTAAGACCTCCCGTTCCAACAAGCATTGGGTTGCATTGGTTGAATATTTCTGCAGAGTTTACTGCATGCTCGTGGCTATGTTCACGGCCCGAAACTCCATTTAAAAAACTCATCCAAAAGTCTATTCCAGCATCAGTCAATTTTTGACATTGTTCTATGATGTCTTTTGAAGTATATCCTTTGTTTATTCTTTTTAATGTCCAGTCATCCCCGCTTTCCACGCCAAGAGAAATTTCTCTTAAACCTAATTCCTTCAGACTTTCAAGTTCTTCAACAGTTTTATTTCGCAAATCGGAAACTCTTGTTTGGGTATAGACATATTCTATTTCTGGAAGATATTCATTAATTTTTTCAAGAATAGGGCGAAGCCGGTTATATGTCATAACCAATGGGTTGGCAGAAAGCAGTTGGATTGTTTTTGCATCCGGAGCAATGTTCGCCAGTTCCTGCAAATCGTTTTCAATCATCTCCATCGGTTGAGGTTTGAATCTGACATCCTTATACATTGTGCAGAATTTGCATCTGTTATGTGTGCATCCCTGAGTGACTTGCAACAATGGAAATGTTGGCCAATAAGGATTCCTGTATACTGGTTGTGTAAAATGCATGATGATCACGGATATTTTTTCATGAATCTTTTAACAGCATCAGCAACTTCACATGGAAGTTGCTCAAAAATATTATGGCTTGTTCCATGAAAATCATTTGCCAGTTCAAAATCACTTTTGACATTATCTCTAATGAAATCTACCGCTTCCATTGAGTATAATGGTGTTTCAGGCATTATATATAGGAAAGGTACAGTTATATCTTTCATGGTTTTGCGATGGTCTGTTCTGAAAAGTGAAAACCACAAACCCGCCATGGTAAAAGGATCAAATCCATTACCGCAAAGTGCAATCATTGCATCGTCCAATTCAGGGGGAGTGTCCTTTAGTGCAGGATTTATCATATTTTTTGTAATGTACCATCCCGCATAACCAATATCATCAAATATTCTATCTAAATCCTGCATGAAATCTTCATCACTCCATTCACCTTGAGCGATACCTCCTTTCCAACCATCGTTTCGCATATATGGGGACATGTCTGCTGCAACGATTCTCTTGATTTTATCACAGCCGAACTGTTCAACATAATTATATATTGTAGCTGCACCCATTGAATGGCCGATTAATGTAACTTCATCCAGGTTTAGTGATTCAATGATTTCATTTAAATCCTGTGCCAATCTTTTTATATTCATGTGAACTGATGATTTGTCTGAAGATTCATGACCTCTTTGGTCATAGAAAACAATCCTATAGTCATCTCTGAACTCAGTGTAAAATGCTTTATTCAATAGATGGGAAGAGTTCAAACCATGTGCAAACAATAATGTTTCACCTTCGCCCCAATCTTCATAATATATTTTTATTCCATCACTCATTGTTAAAAAAGACATGTTAATCCTCTGTTTAAATCATTAGATATTATATTTCCTGTTTATTCTGATAACATTTTCATGACTAAAGTCACCGCCAGTCAATTCAGCGAAATTTCCCATAACTTTTGCTCGGTTTTTCTTAATGCTTTCAGGTGTTTGATTTGATTTTTCCTTAATTGATTTGAGTTCTTCTGAAGTATAATCACAGCAGTATCCGGCAGAACATGGCTGCATTTCCCATGATTCTGCAAGATTTCCAACATCATACGAGTCAAAACCGCATTGGTCAATCAAAGTCATTACTATTCGTTTATGATCCTCATTATCTCCAGCCACCTGCATTACAAGCCTTTCACCTTTTCCTTTTTCACATCCCAGTTCGGATAGTGAATGTGCTAAAAGGGTGTTGAATGCTTTAATGACTGGTCTCTTGATTAGTCTTGAAACCCAGACACTTTCCACTTCGCCATTTTCAAGCATTTCTATCCTATCATCCCTTATTTCAGGATAATAATTGCCAGTATCAACTATTATTGCATCTTTACCTAATTTTTCAAATAAATTTTCAGGCAAAGATGCAATGGCGCCATAGGGAATAGAAATGATTAATATTTCAATATCCTGTGAAACTTCATCTAAATCTGAAGGCACTGCACCAATTTTATCTGCAAATTCACCGACTGCATTTTTACCTCTTGAATTAGCAATCTTTACATCATGCCCTGCATCTGCAAGCTTTTGAGCGATTGTTCCGCCAATTGCCCCTGCTCCAACAATACCTATTTTCATGTTTTCATCTCTAAAAATATAATGACTAAAGAACCTTTAGTCTTAATAATATTTTATCGTGAAAAATATATAACTGTTTTTATAAATATTACAAACATGGAAAATCATAACAATGATGAATACCGCCCAATAGTCTTTTATATGGATTATATTAACATAGAATACAACAAATACTTGAACATGAAATTTAAAGGCCTCACGCCTCGTGATTTCACTTATCTAATCACCATTTACTATAATCCAAACTTATCACAAAGGGAGCTGTCAAATATATTAATCGTCTCTGAAGTCAATGTTGGCCAAATCATCAAACGATTAGAGAAAAACAACCTCATCAAAAGAGATTTTGATGAAAAAAATAAAAGCAGACGAATAATCAGCCTCACCAATAAAGGTGAAACCTTTGTATTGTCCATTTTAGATGCTTCACGCAAATGGGAAAACAAATTTTTTGAAAAATATGATATTAAAGATGAAATAAAATTTAAAGAAATGATTTCCGATTACTATTTCACAAGCATTAATGAATGATAAAAATCAAAAGAATCTAATTAACTCTTTTCCTTTTTTATAAATTATATATATATTAGCTATTAGTTCTTTTTAGTATCAGAAATCTTATATAGCAATGCTTACAAATAATATGCATATTTGTATACAATAAGGGAGTATTTTTATGAAAGCATCTGAATTAATTGAAGAGATTAGAGAAAACCTGAAGGACTACCCGATTGAATACTTGAGAAACAAGGTAACGGATGACAGATACAAGGATCCTATAACCAAAAGTCTTGCCAAATATAATTCTGAAGCATGGGATGAAATATTTGCCCTCAACATCACAGATGACTTTGAAATAAAAGATGGGGTGGTGGAAAACTTCAAAAATGACATTGACTTTTACTTTGACACTTATGCCGGAGGGGATGAGGAGACAAGAGAATTTACAAAATACATCTCACTTTATCTGGCACTCATTGCAAAAAGACCTCTCCATCCTGTCGGTGACAATCCGACAAAAGACCAGGTGTTTCTGCAAAACGGAGAGTACAAATGCAAATCCAGAATAATGAGCATTAAAGAGGAAAATTCAATGTGCAGATATTGTGTCTGCAAAAACGCAGGTTTAGCTTTCGGATTCTAGGAGAGCCACAATGACAGATGAATACATTGAAATGTATGATGAACTTTCAAATCTCATTTCAAAAGATAAAAGCATAAAAGCATTTTCAGTTTTGGAAATTTTGAAAAAGTATTCATCAGACATTTCAGTATTTGATATGATGGAATTTACCTCGCAAGTGATAAAAGAAAATCAATACGTCCAGGAAAACTACAGAAAAGACAGCGAAAAATCATACATCGAATCATTCCTAATGCGCATCAAAGATATTTCAAACGACAGCAATTCATATAATCATGATATCGACAAGAAATCATTCAGCGAAGCAATTGAAATTTTAAGAACACATTATGAAACCGCGATACATGACAGCAAACCTAAAGTAGCATTGATATTTGAAATAGCTTCAATTTACACAACATTCATTTTAGAAGAACCAATCCATCCTGTGGGCACACCGTTTCCAGGATCACTGAAAGTTGAAGAAAAAAACGGTACATTTCTATGCCCGGTAAAGGATGCAAACATCGACACGCCAAATGCCGTATGCAATATCTGCCTCTCAGAACAGCTTGACTTTTAAACCAGACAAAACCATCAGCATTTACAATCAAATATCTAAATTATGATTTACATTTCCACTTTAAAAACACCAAAATATTTTGATAAGATTTATATGAACTGATGCTAAATATTATAATGTAAAATCTAAAAGTAGTAAATATTTTGTATAGTGTACGGGCAAAATCCATTTTAAGAAGTTTTTTAGACTTATAAAACAATATTATTATTTTATTTTAGATTTAACCAATTATAATGAAGTGAACAATTAAATGAAAAAATATTTAATAGAAACTCCAAGCATTGATTATATGGA
>JAFZMD010000072.1 GCA_017553445.1 Methanobrevibacter sp.
AAGACATTATACATCGGCCGATAATCGGCAGGCCTTCGGCCCAAAACAATAGCGGCATCAGCCTTATCCAATAATGGTGCCAGAAGAGAAATCCTTCCCCGAACACCTGACGGAGTTTCACTGGACAGACTAACCTTAAAATCAGGATTTAACTTAAGTTCATTATCATATTTGGAAAAATTAGTCGGAGACAAATAGGTATGTCCGTTCTTTTCAATTAAGGGCACAATAATCATTGCACCATCTGGAATCACGATAACATTCATAAAAAAAAGTAAAAATTGGATGATTATCCAATATATCTTAAATCATCTGCATTTCCTGCATTGGCACGATTGATTAAATCCTGTTCCATTTGCTGAGCTTGAGCTAACATTTGTCTTGTTTCTTCAGCTCTTTCATCTAGTTTTTCAGTATTGATTTCGAAATCAAGCAAATCGGCCAATTTTAATAAAACACCTTCAGCAGATTCTGCATCAATGAAATAACCTGGGGTTTCACCCATCAGACAGGCCCCATATATTCCTTTGCGCATTCCCAATCCCAAGAACAATCCTGAAGCGCCGACAATACCGCCATCATTGGATCTCATTTCAACACCGACTTCCTTTAAAAGTTCGATGTGGGCTTCATCGCTGGCTGCCCCTAAAACTCTAGGATTTTCAATAGGCTGTCCAGTAGGCACACCGCCTAAAGTGAAAATTCTGGATATGTTGAAAGGTTCTAAAAATTCTAAAATTTCACTGCAAACAATATATTGTCCGTCAGGAGATAATGACTGAGTATTTCCTCCGATTATAATAATGTCCTGATTGTTTTCACCCAAATCACGAATATAGTATAATTCGTTAATCATGTTTTCAATCTTGCCGTCTTCACCGACCAAAACCTGTGGCGGGAAAGTTGGAGAATAGATTTCAGCAAATTTTGTTGCGTCAAGCTCATCAATCATATGGTCTGCAACCAGTTTACCGACATGACCAACACCAGGCAATGCTTCAATAAAAATAGGGTTATCTAATTCTACTTCTTCTAAAACAGTAATTTCAGTGGCTTTCATTTTTATCCCTTAATTCTTTTTTTAATATACGGCGATACTTACCGTATTTATCCTCAATAGAAAATTTTGGAGGATAAATTACTTTAAGACCCCCACTGCATTTAGGGCATTTATCCTCTAAAGTATAAATTCCACATTCTGGACATTTATGCATTTTCATACTCATAAGAATCTAATCATCTAATTCTCTTAAAAATGAACCGTTTCCTCCAGATTCTTCAACTATTGCTATACACCTTTCAGCAGCAGCCTTAAGTGTTTTTTCAGCAAGCAAATAATCTGTTGATTTTACGGTGATTCTGTATCTTGGAGCACCAACACATTGGACTTTAATCTCCTCTTCCTCATCACCATTATCTTCAGCGGCCTTAAGCGCGTCGATAATGATTTCAACTCCATTAGGAACAAAAGTTTTTATATCAACATAACCGTTGATATGGACTTCAGGAGGAGTAATATTCTTTTGAGCCACTTCAGTAATAGCATCAGCCCAATCTTGAGGTATTCCTTCTTCAGTTAAAGATTCTGCACCTTCATCAGCTGCAGTTTCAAAAGCACCATAAACATCACCGAAGATATCCATGATGTCATAACCGACTTCATCATAAGCTTCATCCAAAGATTTATCCAATGATTTGGCTGATAATTCCAAGAACTTTTCAGCTTTCTGTTCGATTTTCCAATGCTGAATCTTTTTAGTTCTTTGATCTTCACGGATTCTTTTTAAAGAAGCGTCCACATGTCCTTTTTTAGGGTTTACTCTTAGAACACGGCATACAATCTTTTGATTTTCTCTAACGTGATCTCTAATATTTTTTACCCAACCAGCAGAGACTTCAGAAATATGAATAAAAGCTTCTTTGCCCTGATATTCTTCTAATTTAGCGAATGCACCATAGTTAAGAACTTTGTAAACAGTACCTACAATAAGTTCCCCTTCATCAGGCCATTCTTGACTTTTTCTTACCATGCAATCACCCCAAAAACAAGTAAAAATTAAAAAATAGTTAAAAAATAAGTTAAAAACTAAATAATTTAGTTTAAAACTTTTTCAATGTGTGCTGTGATTTTAGCTTTAGCACCACGAGATTTAACAAGAGTTTTACCACAAATAATACATTTAACGTCAGAAGCTGCACGGTCAAAGATTATTTGTTCATTGTCACAATCTAAACATTTAACTTTTAAAAAGTTTCCTCTACCATTACTAACCATGTTAATCACCTATTTTGCTACAAATTCAGGTTTTCCTGTTCTGAAAGATTGTTTAATGTGAGATTTACCACATTCTTTACATTTAGCTCTTAAATCTAATTTCTTAACTGGTTTGTTTCCAGCAGGTAAAGGCCTTGGATAACCTCTGTACCCAGCAGTAACACGTCTGAATTGTCTTTGTCCCCAAGTTAACTCACTAGCTTTTCTTTTTTTAGCAGTGTGAATTTCGTGAATAGTATGTTTTTTACAATGAGGACAGTATGTCCTTTTTTCTTTTGGTATTTTCATCTTTTCACCATTATATTATTTTTTTGTTTTAATACGCACTAAAAAGTGCTTAATTAAATAGTCATTATAAATCTAATTGCAAATTTATCTAAGCTCGATTAATATCAAAAGACGTTAGAGATAAAAACTGCATAGTAACCGTTTATGTCTACAAACAGCAAAAATCCAAATTATAATAAATAATTTTTTAATATTACAAATAGATATGAGATATAGTTATATTTTTAAGAGTATTTAAAGTTATGCTATATTTTGACAAAACGGGCTTTTCTATTTTTGACAAAAATATTTGCATTTATTTTTGGAAGCAAAACTATATCCTGCGGCCTGAAAGGACCATAAACCTTTTCATCAATGCCCACTATTGAATCAATTTCATCCAAAACGAGTATGGTTACAATTTCCGATTCACGAGTTCTTTTAGGCAAATCCAAATCAATGAACTGACTTTCATCATCAAGAATTTCAATGTCATCAAATCCACTAGGCGCTTTGGAAGGCTTCTTTTTAACCTCAGGAGCCTTGTTGGCAGGTTTGGAAATTTGCTTTTCAATAGGTTCCCTTACTTCGTCAGTAATGACCTTAGCTTTGGAGATTTCATCAAGTTTGTCTAAAACCTCATCACCGGACTTTACGGATTTCTCTTCACTTTCCAAAGTCTCATCAATCTTATCCAAAACATCATCATCTTTTGAATCACCCATGGCAATATCTGCAATATCGCTTAAAGAGTTGGATTTGGCTTCTCCTGTTTTTTCTTCAATATCTTCAACATCCTCCTCTTCAATAACGGATGAAGGTTTAGTAATCTTTTGACCGGAAAGGGTTAATCTGTGATTTTTTAAAGTTTCAATAATGGAAAAGTAAAATGTCTCCTCTTCGGGAGTCAGGTTAAGAGGCATTGAATCGACCAGGTCGAATTCCTGCTTTCCCGAAAAAAGATGATATGATCTGTTCATGTTCAGGACAGCGGCATTGGTAATCTTATGCTCACGCCTTTCACAAATCTCAGTAGCTATTCTTCTAGCTTCATTTAAAGTATTATACACATCAGAAAACGGATCATCAATAGCGGATTGCTTTAACTCATTAATATATTTATGAATATCTTCATAAAAAGTCTCTTCCACATGAGCCAATGTACCATTATCACGTTCTTTTTTCTGAATTTTACGCAATTTTTGATATGAATCCACTTATTATCATCTCTGATGGTTTTTAAAAAGAAAAATAAGAAAAAAACAAATGAGTTTAATCATCTGTTTCTAATCTTGGAGCAAGCAAGAAACTGAGTTTACCGTCACCGGTAACCATGGTTAAGGTTAAACTTAACGGCATGTCGGTACCTAAACTAATTTCGGCTTCCTCTGAAAATTTATCTGCCTTAAGCATTTCCCTAATTTTATCTAAGGAAAATAAAGCCTTTTCATGCTCTTTAATATTTTC
>JAFZMD010000073.1 GCA_017553445.1 Methanobrevibacter sp.
GTCTTTGAATCTAATGTTACCATTATATACATCCCAAGTTCCGTCAGGTTTTACAGTACCACAGTGTCTGGTGTCACCGAAGTTACCTAAGGATGAAACTAAGTCAATGTTTTCTTCAAATACAGGAATAGCTAAGTCTAAAGTAGCTTGTGCTAATTCAACATTTTCTTTAGCTCTTGCAAGTAAATCTTTTTGGGTTTCGTCATCTAATTCAGTTGAGATACCACCAGGAGTGGATGAAGTTGGGTGAATAGGACGACCACCGATTTTTCTAACCATTTCTAAACCGTTTCTTCTGATATTAATAGCTTGAAGTGCGATTTCAGGCATATCTTTAATAACTTGGAAAACGTTTCTGGTTTTTCTGGTTCCGTTTGGAATGATTAAATCCGGTGCTGCTAAGAAGTAGAAGTGAAGTGCGTGGGAGTGCATGTATGATCCCCAGTTCATAATTTCTCTCATTCTGTATGCAGCAGGTAAGATTTCGTAATCATCGAAACCGAAAATTTGGTCAACTGCTTTTGCAGCTGCTAAGTGGTGTTGTACATCACAAATACCACAGATACGAGGTACGAGTCTTGGTAATTCTTCTACAGGACGGCCAGTTAAGAATTTTTCGAAACCTCTGAATTCCATAACATGTAATCTTGTTTCTTCAACATTACCCGCATCATCGAGATGGACGGTAATTTTAGCGTGTCCTTCAATACGAGTAACAGGTTCCATAGTAAGTTTAACCATTTTATTCTCCTCCTTTTTGCATTTTCATTGGTACTAATGCTGCAGGTAATGTGTAAGAGTAGAAAGTACCTACAATATCATCCAATTGGTCAGCAACAGTTTCAGGATCTACTGTTTTATCTTCAGTTACACCGTAGTCAGATGCAATTGCACTGATCATTTTTGCACCTTGGTCTAATACTTTTGAAGTAGGACCGTAACATCCTCTACATTGGATAGCAATGGAAGGACATTCTGCACCACATAAGGATACGGTTGCAGGACCCATACATACTAAACCTTGGGAAATTAAACATAAATCAGGTTCAGGTTTACCTAATTCAAATTGTCTTTTAATGAAGTCCATAGCTAAACCAGCAGGTGGTTTTTCTCTAGGACATACTTCACACAAGTTGGTAGCTGGTAATTCAATGGTTTCACCATTTAATAAAGCGAGAACTGCTTCAGCTACAACATCTGAACGTGGTGGACAACCTGGAATGATTAAGTCAACATCCATAGCGTCACTAATTGGTCTAACTCTGCTTTCTAAGTGAGGTACATCTTCATTAGGGATGATACCTTCAGGGTTAACAGTAGATACGGAGTTGACGTAAGCTTCTTGAGTTAAGTCATCAACAGTCCATAAGTTTCCGAGACCTGGAATACCTCCGTAACAAGCACAAGTTCCGTAAGCAATAACCATATTAGCTTTTTCATTTAACATTTCAGCTAATTCTCTGTTTTCTTCGTTTCTTACTCCACCTTCAACGATGATAATATCTAAATCAGGTACTTCATCATATTTAGTATCCATGAGAACCGGAGAGAATTCAAATTCTGCAAGTTCCATTACATCGATTAAAGATTCGTGGAAATCCGCAATTGATAAATGGCAACCGGAACAACCTCCGAACCACATAGTTCCTATTTTAACTTTATCTGCCATATTTAACTCCTCCAATCTATCCTTCTGCGTTTAATTGGTCTTTTAATGGAGCTGGACCTAAGTCTTTAATTCTGTTAACCATCATGTTAACGGCATTAGAGAACTTTTCACCTTCGGATGCGGAAATCCAGTCGTGGTGAACTCTTTCTTTTCCAATTCCCATATCTTCAACCAATTTATAAATTAATCTCATTCTACGATCTAATTTATAGTTACCAGCATCATAGTGGCAGTCACCCATGTGACATCCTGCTACGAATACCCCGTCAGCACCTTCTTTGAATGCTTTCAAGATAAATTGTGGGTCAATTCTTCCAGAACACATTACACGAATAACTCTAATATTCGGTGGGTATTGCATACGTGCAGTACCTGCTGTGTCTGCTCCTCCATAGGAACACCAGTTGCAACAAAACATTACAATTTTTACATCATCAGCCATAGAGTCTTTCCTCCTCTATCAAATTTTTTTATTTTATTTTTTCGTTTTAAAAAGATTTCTCCTTTCAAACGACAATTTTAGAATTTTTTAAAAAATTTTAAAATCGTTTTTTAAGACAAATTGTTTAGGTCTGCCTTAATTTCACAATTTATGTACTTTAATGAGCTAGCTCAGCATAACATTAATGTACTGATAATATATTATAATTATAATTAATATAAAGGTTACTTAGAAAAAAAAGTCAAAAAGTTTATATACTATGAAACAAAATTTAAAAAAAGAAAGGAAAATGGAATTACATTCCATCTACACTCATATCAATCATCATTTGGGTTTGCTGGGCCAATTCATCAGGAAGGCCAGTAATATCCATGTTTAAAAAGCCCCTGACAATCATGGACTCCGCATCCTCCTCATTGATTCCTCTTGAAGTAAGATAATTAATCTCTTCTTCTGAAATCTTACCAACAGCCGCTTCGTGAGACATTTCAAGGTTTGCAGAACTGGCTTCAAGTTCAGGAACAGCATAAATCATACTGTCATCAGACAATACCAGACCGTGACATTCAAGATGTCCCTTAACGCCAGGAACAGTACCGGACAAATGGCCCCTTGAATAGATTTTGGATTCATCCTGAGAAACCGCTCTTGAAATAACTTCTCCTCTTGCATTAGGAGCATTGAGCAATACCCTTGACCCGACATCAATGATAGAATCCTTCTTACCTCCCTGAATGGACTGGAAGATAGCTCTTGAGTTTTTACCGTCACAATAAGCAGTAGGATAAGACTGGATTGTTGAAACAGGACTGGTTAGAATATAATTGTTAATATAAGTGGAATCGTCCATCAGTTTAACGCCGGTTCTTGGCCTTACTTCAACCTGTTCGGCCCAATTGTGAACCATTGTGAAAGTGATTTTGGAACCAGGTTTCAAATACATTTCAGAGACACCAACGTGCATTGCTGAAGCTATATCATCGCCGGTAGCACAGCCGGTAATTAAGTGAAGCTCTGAGTTTTCCTCAGCAATTATTACATTGTGGGCGGTCTGCATTACGGCTTCATCACCGATGAACATACAGGCCTGAACAGGCATTACTTCCTTGGTTCCCGGAAGTGAACGCACAAAGTATCCGCTGGTAACACCGGTTTCCTGTTCCCTTAAAGCTGTTTTTGCAGTGTATTTGTCTGCATCAGGCTTTACAACTTTCCACAAATAATCCTCCAGCCAGGAATATTTGTCAAGCGCAACAGCCATTCCCATAACTTCAACGGAATCGGAAATTGAATTGTTTGTAAAAACATTAGTCTGATCAATCTGTAAAAATGAGCCTGAACGGTTGTTTTCCTCAGTGTCAACACCAACTTTCAACAATGTCTTTTTGGTTTTTTTATCAACATCATCCAAGTCATCCAATAAATCCAAGGCATTGACTGCCTCATCAGAGAAATTTTCTATTGTAACATCAGCACCGATTGGAGCCTTTTTATCCTTTGCTTTTTCAGCATCACTATAAACATTGCGCACACTCAACACATCCATTAAAACCATTTTTTCTAATATCTTCAAGAATTTCAGTAGGATTGCCTGAACAGGAGATTCTGCCGTCCATCAGTACATGAGCCTTATCCGCACTGACAAAATTTAAGATGTAACCCAAATGGGTAATTAAAAGACCGCTTCTTTGTCTGCTTCTTTGCGGCTTGTCCTTATCAAGTAAAGTACCGATTTCTGATGCAATCAGCTCGACATTTTCAATGTCAACACCGGAATCAGGTTCATCAAACATGGTAAAATCAGGCATCTGTGCCAAAAGCTGCAATATTTCAGACCTTTTAACTTCCCCTCCTGAAAATCCTAAGTTAACATCCCTGTCTAAAAATTCATCACTGAATTTAAGCTTGGCTGCAAGCTCTTTCATTCTTGGGTTCAAGTCTTCATCAATATCCTGATGGGACTCGATTTTAAGTAAATCCCTTACGGAAACTCCCCTGATTGAAGGAGGTGTTTGAAAACTTACACCAATACCTAACTTAACACGTTCTGCAGTAGTCAAATCAGTAATATCCTGACCTTTAAATTTAATTGTTCCGTTTACAACATTATATTGAGGAAAACCTAATATGGTTAAAAATAAAGTACTTTTTCCAGCACCGTTTGGCCCTAAAAGAACATGGGTTTCGCCTTCTTCAATAGAAAGGTTAATATCTTTCAAAACCCTTTTTCCTCCCACTTCAACTGCCAAATTTTCAATTTCAAGTAACATAATACTCACCTAATTAATTCATTTGCTAACAATAAGAGTTTAGTCAAACTAGTATATATAACAATGTTTTATTTTTAATTTAAAAAAAATAGAAGATAACTGAAAAGTTATTCAGTTACAATTATGAATTCACCGACTTTTTCAACTTTAGCAAAAGGAACTAACAACAAGTCACCGTTTCTTTTAGCACCTTTGACATGAATATTACGGTCAGCTTCTACACGAATAGCAATATCAACGATTTTACCAGTTTTTTCGTTAATAATAAGTTCATCTAAAACACCAAGGATACGAGCGTTATTGGTAGCAACCTGGTAGTTTCTAATTTCACTCCATAATTTTTCTTCTCTTTTAGGAATTTGTTTATTTTCCATTAAATCACCTACTGATAAAAATATTAAATTTATTGTTTATTATATATTTTTCTCATTATATTTAAAAGTATATTCATTGGCAATTTCCGCATCTTGAAGTGTATTGATATTAAATGCAAGCTCCTCTTTTTCAATGGTTAACTGACACTCATCCTGAACCTTGTTTATGCTTTTTAAAATATTGACTCCAACAGGAACAAGGCCATTGTACTCATATTCATACTTCAAATTCAAATCCTTAAAGATAGTGACCGGAATTAAAGTTGATAGGGCTTCCTTTTGAGATTCAAAATAATATTTTAAGATATAATCAATACAGTGCCCATCAATAAAAGGCAAGTCAGCATTTATAAAAAGCAGAATATCTTCACGGGATCTGTTTTCAAAGTAATCCAAAATAAAAGACAAATCATTGAGATAGTCAACACCTGGAGTGTCTAAAATCTCATGATTGAAATTTTTAATATAGTCAGTAGTTTCTGGAGTGTTGGGACTGGTTGCAATAATTATTTTCTCGACCAATTTAGATGAATTTAAATTGTCAAGCACATATTTAATTAAAGGTTTATCATGTAATCTGAAAAGAGGTTTCTCGACTGGAGTTTTGAGTCTTGTTCCTCTACCTCCAGCCATTACAATTGCATAAATCATACGAAAACCATTAAGCGAATTTGCCGCCAGCCATTTTCATACGATCTTTCAATATGCATCTGCCGCCCTGCTTACCACCAATAGGAACTTTTGGAGTACCCATTGAATTCATACAACGGGCCATAATAGCAGAACCTAAAGCAAGACCATCCTCAACAAAAACAACATTTTCAAATTTATCCTGAACAGCTTCCAAAATAAGTTCAGGCTTGCGTCCGGTGACACCAGCCCTTCCGGTAATACCTAAAGCGGAACCAGGAATAATGACATTTTCCTTGAATGCAACATCCAGAACACGGGTAACGATATTTGTACTTACATAATCAAGAGTGGAAAGCAAAGTGCCGAGACCGTCCTCATCATAGAACTGTGCACCCAGTTCCATAAGTTCAGGCAATTTGTCACCATTGAAACCGACATCACAGCCTATTAAGGTAGTACCTGCAGCTTCGGCAGATTCAGGATTGACCGGAACGGTTCCGAATCTTTGAACATCCATAGGAACCTTTTGAATATTAACCAATTTATGGGCTTCAAGTGCATTGGCTTCAGCCTTCTTCTTATCTCCTTTTTTAGCAGCTTTTTCATCATATAAATCCAAAGCAGCACCGTTTTTCTTATCAATCATGCCGGAACCACGTGCCAAGGAGTCGCTTACAACACCTGCCAGACCCAGGAAGTTACCGACAGTATTTGCGTAAGGTTCATTATCGTTAACAATACGGCCTGCCAATGTTGAACCGAAATCAAGGGAAACACAAGGGTTTCTGTAATCTACATCAGTCCATTTGGCACCCAGTTTAATGCCTGCAGTTACAAGCTCACCTTCCATTTCATTTGCAACAACTTCCTTACCTTCAGGAGGAACCACACTTACAACAGCACCGTCAAAAAGAATATTTTCCAAAAGGGAATGTTTCTGCAACCTTTCAGGAAGCTGGGAAATACCCATGGCAGGAGACATCTTACGAGGAGGAATATCCGCTTCAAGACAGCCGTCTGCAAGAGCAATGATTAACTGACCTGCTTCCTCTGCAGTGGCGAAACCTGCAGTTACACCAGTGGATCGGACAACAAAGTCCAAATCCTCATCCTTATCAACATTACATTTTTTAAGCGCTTCCAAAACAGTATCACGAATGAGTTCAGTTACGGCTTCTTTGGAAAGTTCAATTCCCCAAACGGTTTTACCAAAAACTTCCTCATTAGGTTTAGGCGGCCTGATATCACGAGTCATTTTTACCGTTTTGTTCAATAGATAAGACTCGCTCGTGTTCAAATTAGTAGCCATAACAATACATTTTGTTGTAGTGTTACCTAATTCAACAGAAGCAGTTACATAAAAAGTATCTGGCTTTTTAACAGCACCAGGAGCTGCAGGACCTGCCCTTTGGGCTCTTAAAACATCAAGATTTCCTTCCTTGGAATGAGCAATGATAGGCTTAGGACCTCTATTAAAAATTTTACTTAAAAAAGACATTATTCAACCTCTCCAAATATTAAAGTTAAATAATAATCTATTGTTAAAATAATATAAATCTTATTAAAATGTTTTAAAAAAAAGTTTAGAAAAATAGAAAAAAATGATTAGATGATAAAAATCACCTAATCGGAACCCTGTATATCTATAATAAGTTGTTAATAGGGTGGTCTTCAATAGGTTCGGTACCGATATCTTTTGCTGCTTCAGCAATCATGATATCAGCCATACCACATGCAGGGAATGCAAGTCTTGCGTTTTCGATAGGTCCGAAAAGAACGAAGTCTCCACCAGCCATTTGTTGAACAATGTTTGAACCGATATCACAAACAGGCCATGCTTCTTTGTGTTCTTTTTTGTATCCTCTTAACCAGTCCCATGCGGAAGGTACGTTGTGAATACCTGATCCTACAGGGTATCCCCATTTAGCTTTTACTGCGTAAGAAGTTCTTACTGCAGGTCCTGCACCTTGACCTAATGGAGTAACTGCTACGTCCATCCAAGGTTTGGTAATACCACATTCGTCAGCCATTTCGAGAATACCTTGATCGATTACGTCTCCACCAGTTTCCCAGATTTCGATTTTACCTTCAACACCAGCTTTCATTGGGTTGAAACCTAAGAGAATGGATGCATCGATGTCTGAGTTTTTAACTGCTTCGATTTCTCCAGCTTCTGCAGCCATACTTAAGGAGTTGTAAACTGCTCTTTCACATAAACCGACTTCCTGTACATATTCTACACCTGCAATTTTTGCTGCAGCTGCAGTTGAGTCGATAAGGAAAGGTTTGTCACAAGCATCTCCTACAAATTCTAAGTATTTTACCATAGCTTCTGCAGTAGCACCGAAAGTTTGTACAACACAAGGGTTTCCGGTTACGTCAGACATTTCCTCCATGGTTTTAATTCTTTCTTCAGCAGCATCTTTATCAAAGATACCTTCTTTTTCATCACTAATAATGTTATGTCCGCCGTAAAAGATGGTTCCTGCTAAAACGGTAGGATATTCACCAGGTTGACCTCCCATTTTTACTCCAGCAATATCTACGACGAGTTGTTCTTTATCAAATCTTAACATAAATAATCCTCCCTATAAAAAACTAGATAACAATGCTTGAAACATTGCAATCATACCAAATTTTATAGATACAACCAATATAATTAATCCAAGTATAATACCATACAAAATACCAACATCTCTTCCAGATTGTTGTCCTAAACGTTGGTAGTACTCACCAACAGTGAAATCAACTTTTTCTTCAGCATCATCTAATTTTGCAGCCAAAGCATTGAAATCATCTGATGATACCATGACTTGAGGTACTGAATTTTCATCACTCATTTTAACACCTCTATAATCCACATGCAATTGCAATAAAAGGAATAATTACGACTAAAAGAAGTGCTATACATATTCCTAAAGCCATTCCTTTAACTCTGGTTGCAAGTAATCCTGCGAAAAGTTTTCCTTCTCTTGCAATAAGTTTAGAACTGTATTCAGCATCTTCAGCAGATTTTTTAAGTCCGCCTATGTTAGGTTTATTAGAAATTTGCACCATAATTTATTCCTCCTTATATCAAGAATAAAAATCCGATTACTAAAGTGAAGATTAAACCAATCATTATACCTTGGACTTTACCAGCATAATTACCAGCCATATTTCTTTGAACCGCACCAACCATATCAATTTTAGTATTGATATTTCTGATTCTTGCTTCGATAAGTGCAGTTTCAGCGGAAACAACTCTTATTGCTTCTCCTTCATCTTCGTCGCCATCATCATCATCAACGGAAATGATCATAGCTTCTTCTTCGAAAGCACCAGGATCTTTTTCTACACATTCATTAATTTTTGATTGGATAGCACCAATATCTTCCGTATCGATTAAATCAACAAGTTCTAATTGTTGCTGGAATCTTTCAACACCTTCGAGCGGAACATTTTCTACAAAAGGAATAGCGCCAGTTGCACCAATAATTTTCTTTTTATCAGGGTCAGCACCGTTTTCGTGCAATGCTTTGAAACTTTGACCAGTAATGTGGCCTTGCACTTCAGCACCAGCTAAGATTAAGAAACGGATATTTGGATTAGATATGATATTAGCAACAACTTTTTCTATACCTAAGTTTTCTGTTTTACATGGGCCTGCAATAGCTGCTCCAGATAATTCAGCTTCAATGTGAGAAGCTAAAGTAGTTACTGCAACAGGACTTTCAGGATCACCGACAATGTAATACCCACTGATAACCGGCCAGCCATCTGCAGGAGCTTTTTTATCAGCCATTTAGATACCCCCGATTGCTAATGCAGCAAATATTACAAATATAGCAATTAAGAATCCATAAACCATATTAGTTAACATACCAGCAGTTACATAGGAACCTTCCCTTCCAGGGTAAGATCCGGCTGGGCTGGAATATGGGTCTAATGCTGCCATTAATTCATCTGCAGCTGCTTCTACTTTATCAACAGCTTCACCAACTTCATCCATAGATAGGAGAACAATTCCTGAACCTAAAGATGATCCGACAATCCCAGTTACAGGATCATATGCGAAATTCATTTCAGGTACAATTTGTACCATAGGTAACATTTGAGCCATTTTTTATTCCTCCTATTCTTCTACATTAGGCCATAAACCTGACCATCTTGTTGATGCTGCATCATTACATGAAGCTTGAACGAATGCTCTGAATGAAATAATCCAACCGACTAAACCGACTACTAATACAATAGCCCATCCGATTCCACCAGTAATTGAAGATAAAATACCAACAATAGTCATGGATAAAAATGCGGTTGAAGCAGCACATTTTAAAGTTCTTACTTGATCTTCGTTAGGTCCTAAACATGCATTGAATGGATGTTGGATAGCCATAGTACACATAATAAATAATACAGCAATATAACCACTAGCAACAACACTTTCGTAAATTGGCATCATTTCGTAACTGCCTGCAATAGCAACAGAGAATCCTAAAATTGATAAAGCAGCAGCACCAGCAATTTCGATAGTACATTGAAGCATAATAGGGATTTTCATACCAACAATTTTAGTAGCAATAATAGCAATAATAGCACCGATAATAGCAGCAAAGATTAAAGCTGCGACAGGACCGATGATATTCATTTTAAGAATAGCTGCTAAACTAATACCAGCTAATGATGCAATAACCCCTACGGATAATGACATGTATCCGATAGATGGTACACCAGTACCTAAACCGTAACTTGCTACTCTACGAATAGCATCTGCTCCCCATACAATTGCGAGAACAGCGCCGATACCAGCAATAACTGGACCTATAATATCTCCTAAAAAGCCTGATAAATATATACAAAGTAATCCTCCGACGATACCCATAATTAAGAGGTGAGTTGAGTTTACTGCACCTGCAGCTGCACCGTCAGCACTTCCACCAGCAGACATTTTATATACCTCCAGTTAAAATAATACAGAAAATTCCAAGCACTACAGATGCGATAGCACATGCGAGTGCTCCAGTACCAATTCTTTTGAATTTAGGGTCGTGCATACCTTCAATAGTACCACCAATGTTATATGAAGCAATAACAGAGTTGACAAAGAAGACACCTACACCTAAAATTGCAGCTAAACCAACACTAACAGCAGGATCAGAAACGAAAGTACTTTCTTTAACAGCAGTGTTAATACCGTAGAATACTAATCCACCACCGAGACCACCAAGAAGTCCTCCAATAAGACCACTTACGTATGAAGTAGTTGGTACACCGTGACCTTCGGTACCAGGAGTTTTATAAGCTTCTTGGTTACGTTTAGTAATCCAGTCAACAGGTACTTTAGATGCTGCAGGTACAATACCTACACCAAAGATATAGATTAAGTTAGCAATGAGCATAGTAATACCCATCATAATCATTGCACCTAATGCACCACTTATACCTATTATATAAAATGGTTGATCAGCCATAGCTGCAGCAGTAATGAGACCTGTTAAACCTGCACCAGCAGCTAACATAGCAGTACCAGTACCTACACCAGTAGCTGTTGCCATAGCCGCAGGAGCTCCTCCTACAGGAATGAAGTGCACACCAGCACCAATCATAATACCGCCTATTGCGATGAATAAAATTAAAGTAATTGGATCCATGATTAGACCTCCTATTCTTCCTCATCTGCTTCTTCAGCAGCCTCTTCTTCAACAGCTTCTTCAGCAACAACTTCTCCAGGTTCTTTTAAAGCATCTTCATCATAAGGTCCGTATTTATTTCTTGCAAATACTTCTAATCTGTCATTCATAATTATTAATAAAATAACAATGATAATACCTACGATGATACCTCCATAAATTCCGAATACTACAGTATTCCAGAAACTGAAGAATACAACTAAACCAAAACAGAAACCAGTTAATGGTCCACCGAATTTAGCACAGAAGTTTACTACATCCATAGAGTTTTTAGCACCTAATGGAGCTTTAGTAACGATATCTCCTTGAATAGCTACAGGAGTACCTCCACCAAATTCGAATTTTTGATATTCACTTTCAGCACCGTAATGAACATCCCCAGTTGAGGAACCGATAGCTCCTAAAGCAATACCCCAAAGCATAGCTAAGAGAGGTAATGGGAATACGTGTAACGCGCCAGAAGAACCTAATGGAATAGTCATTAAGTATGAAATTCCAACAATACAAAAACTAGTTATAAATCCGTGACCTGCGATAGGTCCTAAAGATTGAGTTAATACATCCATAAATAATGGTTGTTCGAATTGTGATTGACCAACAATCCTACCCATGTGGGATGTAACAGTATAAATAGAGTGAACACATGCAGCAACAGTAGCACCAATTGCAATAGCGATTACTGGGAATCCAGGAATCATACCAAACATTGAAATCAATATGTATGCAACAGCACCAGCTATACCACACCAAACACCATAAGCGACCGGTTCACCAGAGGCCGCCTTGTTTATCATACGGTGTAAATGTCCCATCTGTGGAGCAAGTTGAACTTGTGAGTTAGGGTTACTTTGAGAACCGATATCAGATTCTAAGTCCTCTGCAGCCCCCCCAATAGTAGCAACTGCACCCATTAATGCAACAACACCTAATGTTACAGGGTCCATAATTTTTTTCCTCCATATTTTTTATTAAATTGATCATTTAATAAACATGAATAATCGATTTTTGTTCCATACAAAAATCCAAGCAAATAATTATCAAAAATTATTACTTACTATAATCTTTGTTAATAATTAATATAAACCTTTTGATAAATTTCAACCAAACTTGATTTATATATTAATATTTTAATTACGGCTTATATAAATCTTTTGAAATTTTTCAAGTAAACTTGATTTAATAAAGTGGTGGGATAGGTGAAAAAATCACCTATCACCGTGTTTTTCTATCTATTTTGCTGGAGTAATAGCAGTTCTTTCACCAGCAGGTTCGAATTCTCTTAATGCACCTTTAGCAAATTGAGCACGTACTTGACTGAAGTCAAAGACTAAGTTTTTGTCAGCAAATGCAATTTTTACTAATGGGTTAAATGCCCATGCGTCTCCACGTGCGGAGTGAGGTGCTTGTGCGATACCAGCGTATTCACCTTGGTGTCCTACGTTCATTGCGTAGTTAGGATAGTTTGGTCCTCTCATTTCGAGTGGTAAACCTTCATCGTTTCTGATGGAGAATACGTTAGCTGCACCACATTGATCTTGTAAATCGAAACCGTA
>JAFZMD010000074.1 GCA_017553445.1 Methanobrevibacter sp.
AATCAATAGCATTGGATTTTACAGCATTTCCTTAATCTTAAATCGCCAGAAGACAATAATCTTCCAGGCAGTACTTAAAATACTCACCAGAAGTTAAAGCATCATTTAACCCCTAAAGATTAAATAAAAACCCAACTATAGCAATGTTTTCAATCAATTCCACACTGCAAGACCGGTAAATCTTTGCAAATCCAATACTATCTTGGAACATAAGTTCCTTACGGTTACAATACTTCCTTGATTCGGAATGGATATCTTTATAATATCCTATCAGAAAAGCCTTATCCCCCACACCATTTTTACACATTTTAAGTCCATTTAAAGATAGCTTGGCCACATCAAAGTTTTTATCATAAGCAACTGTCTTGATAAAAAGCCTAAAGATAACGTGTTTAAGACAATCTTTAGACTCAAATTTAGCTCCACATTCAAGTTTTGTCCGTTATGTTTCAAACCCGGATGTATTCAAGTACTTAAAACAGCCTTGAAGTTACTCGATTGCCAAATAAATACTATTCAGCATCAAGGGTGTTTTTAGATGAAATCAGGTCCACCTAAAAGATTAGTGTTGAAGTACAAAGAATTCTGACGCATTCACCCGGAACCGGTTCAATGTCTTGTAATCTTAAAGACAAGACATGATTTAATATTTGATTATAAGTAGTTAAAAAATATTACTAAAAATAGAACTAATGATTAGATGAATATACATACTGTTTAAAAATTTCAGGAAAAGCAATAATGTTATCCATTAAACAAAAAGTAAATCCCATAATTATCAACACCAATGACAAATGATAACATTTAATGAGTCGATTCTTTAAGGATAATGCAGGTAATTTCTGTGGCCTCCAGACCAGTTAAATTCAAAATGAAAATCACTCAAATTTAGGCATTCTAAAATAAACAAAGACTTATATATAGATTTCAACAAAAGACACTATTGTAACATCTCCCGTGTTACTTAAAAAAATCGTTTTAGTATATGTTTCGTTAACCGGAACATATACATATATTCATAACACCACAAAATAGCTATTTTTAAGTAGAATTAAAAGAAAAAAAGAGAAATTAAAGAAAAAAATAATTCTTTAACTTTTTACGAAATTTTATAAATACCCAAAGGGCCTATTTTGCATCCTTGACCACAATCTTATTGGAAATCGTATTGCCGTTCGGAGAAGTGGATGATATTATATATTCGCCAGACATCAGCGTAATGTTCAGTTTGGCAGTTCCATTGCCGTCAGTTTTTGCATAATAGAATACTCCGTTGATGTTGAACTTCACGGTTTTATCTGAAGCAGGATTTCCATGACCGTCAACCAGCTTTGCGACAAATGGATCGGGACTTCCATAGGTCTTGGTCAAATCAGAGGCTGAAATCACAGGCTTGACGGTAATGTCATTTGAAACCCTATATCCGCAATACTCTGCAGTGACCCTGTATTTTCCCGGAGCCAGATTGATATTTAAATTCGCATATCCGGACTCGTTAGCTTCTCTAGTATACAATATACCGTTGATGTTGAATGTAACCTTTTCACCTGCACTGGAAGATTTTCCGTCCTGTTTTGATACTTTAACGCTATAGTAAGAACCGTTCTTATAATACATGTCCACATCCTTGTTTTCAGAAAGCAGCGGTATGACATGAATGGTATTGGAGAGTCTCTCGCCGGTATCAAGTCTCTCAGTTGTGATTACATAATCGCCGGGAATGAGATTGATGGCCAGGCTGGCCGTTCCCAGAAGGCCTGTGGTACGGTAATATGTTCTGCCGTTAATGTTAAAGGAAAGCTTAACATTATCAAGAGTACGGTTCTGTGAAACAAGAACAACGTATTTCAAATCACTTCCATACATTTTTATCAAATCAAAGGAATATAAAGTCTGTTTAACCTCAACATATGCCCATGCGACTGAAGGAAGATAGCCTGAAGCGCCCGGAAATTCAACAGTTACCGGATATGTGCCCGGAATCAGATTAATTGCGAATGAAAACCCGCCGTTTCCATCGGTGGTGAAAGTTCTGTTTACCCCGTTAATCTGTACGAAAACATGCATTCCGGCCAAAGGATTGCCGTCACTGTCAGCCAGGTTTCCTGAAAACCTTCTTCCGTCCTTATAATACATCGTAACATTCTGGACATTGATTTCAGTTTCCTTTAAAGAAGCGTTAACCCCCAGATTATCATTGTCGCTGTCGGTTTGTGATTCCAAATCAGCACCCTGATCATCCAATGACAAATCATTAACCACATCTTCCTGAGGTACGCTTACCAAATCGCAAGCATTGTCATTTATTTCAGTTATCTCATCTGCAGCAGAAACGCTGGCCAGTGAAACAACACACATAATAAAACAAAGAAAAATCAAAATCTTTCTTTTCATGAAATTAATCCTCCACTAAAAGATATTTATATATAAATTTTTAAAAGAACAATGATAAATATCTATTGATTTAATTCTTAAATTGAAAAAATATAAAATAAAAAAAGTAGAGGTTATGAAAACCTCTTAATCCACTATATCAATTGTATTTGCAATACTGCAACCATTATAACTGGAAGTGATGGTGTAAGTATTTACAGCAGCACCTAACTTAATATTGAGTATAGCACGACCACCATAATCTGTAGTTCTATTGTATAGCACACCATTGATGTTGAAAAATACTTTTTGATTTGGGTAAGGCTTACCCTGACCATCAACCAGGTATGCAATGAACTGATCGGAAGTTCCGTACTTTATAGTTAAATCTTTTGCCCTTAAAATAGGCAATACTTCAATATTGTTTGAGACCTTACAGTCATTGTACTCGGCAGTTACTGTGTAATTGCCTTGAGGTAAATTGATGTTTAATGCAGCAATACCTGATTCATTGGTTTGACGAGTGTAGAATACGCCGTTGATGTTGAATGTAACCTTTTCACCGGCACCTACAACTTTGCCGTCAGCTCCAATTACTTTAACAGTATATTTGGTTGCGTTTTTAAAGTATTTGGTAATGTCTCTGTTTTCTGTTATTGTAGATAATACTGTGACATTGTTTGCCGTGTTTTCTCCTGTTTTAGGATTCATTGCAGTAATTATGTATTCTCCTGCAGGCAAGTTAATGTTCAGTTTTGCCAAACCTTTATTGCCGGACACTTTACGCTCATAAAATACGCCGTTGATGTTGAAATTAACTGTAGTTCCTTCAGCCAGATAATTGCCTTCACTGTCAAGGAATGTTGCATAGTATTGGGTTCCATTTTTATACATTTTAACGATATCAGTACCATTTACAGTAGATAAAACCGTAACCGTTGAGTTTACAGTCCGATTTTCGACAGTTACTGTTGCATTATATGTTCTGCTTGGTAAATTTAATGCAATGCTTGCACTACCGTTTTCATCAGTAAATCTGGTGTAGTTTTTATTGTTAATATTTATTACAACAGACATGTTTTCTAAAGGATTTCCTTGATAATCCGTTACGTTTACAACAAATCTTTCAGGGCCACCGAAGTATTTTGTCACATCCGGAGCTTTAATAATGTCTGAAGTATCCTCATTTACAGTTATATTAACTTCAGTTTCTATCGGATTGTACTTTTCATCACCGGAATAGGTTACCGGAAGAGTTATGTTCCCAACAGGCAAATCAGACAAAACAGCAACAGCCGTACCATTAACGACAGGAACAATCTCATCACCAACAGTAACACTACCCGAAGCATCCTCAGGCAAAGTCACAGTAACAGTAGCATTCTCACCAACTGTAATCGCAGGAGCATCAATGCTGATTGTAGCAGTTTTCTTAGGATTGACTGTGACATTTACACTGCCTTCTACAGAATCATAATAATTATCTCCGGAATAAGTAACAGGAACTGTGATATTTCCAACAGGCAAATCAGACAAAACAGCAACAGCCGTACCATTAACGACAGGAACAATCTCATCGCCAACGGTTACATTACCTGTAGCATCAACAACTACAGTAACAGTGACAGTAGCATTCTCACCAACTGTAATCCCATCAGCTTTAACATTCATATTTGGGTCTTTGGAGTAGATAATAATATCATTTGTTTGTTTTTCATTTGTTACCGGGTTAGTGGTGGTTATGGTATGATTTCCACGATTCAATACCAAATCAACAAAAGCTTCGCCGTTATCTCCAATTACTTTGCCTTCACATATCATGCCCTCCATATTAAATTGGACAGAGGTTCCGTTTTCTAAAGGATTTCCTTCGCTATCAACTAACCATGCAGAATACGTAATAGCTCTTAATCCTGTTTTAATAGTAACACCCATAATAGTTGACAAAACAGTAACTGTGGAATTGACAGTAACATTGCCGACAGTCACATTTACATCATAATCACCGGAAGGCAGATTAATATTTAAACGAGCAGTACCGTTTTCATCAGTTGTTCTGTTGTAAGTTCTGCCATTAATTGTGATTAAAACATATTGGCCGGGAATTCCATTGCCTTTACTGTCGGTTACGTTTACAACAAATGCTTCAGATCCGCCATAGTATTTAGTAACATCTTCGGCCGTGACATTTATTCTTGAATCTTCTTTTACAATGACATCTACAGTAGTTGAATTAGCATAATACATATCTTCATTAATAGTAACGGTAATTGTAGCATTGCCTTCGCCCACAGCAATTACTTTACCAACACGATGCTTATTTTGAACAGTAACAACAGACTCATTGCTGGAAGTGAAATTATAATCCAAACCATCCGGATTAGTGGTGACAAAAATTTCTCCATTTTCACCAACAAACAACTCCAGACAATCAGGATCGGCACTGATGCTAGCATTCCTCAAATTAACAATCATATCAACAGTAGTCAAATCAGGATTGTAATTGACATCACCGCCATAATAAACAGCGGCAGTAGTATTTGCATCTAATCCCTCAACAATAAAAGTAACATTGTATCTTCCATTAATATATTCCTCAACAGGTTTCTGGCCAGGAACTTCAAGAGTAACTTTACCGCTAGCATTCGCTAAACCGGTGACAAGAACAGTAGCATTTTCACCAGCAGTAATTGGTTCAGCAGTTGCTTCAATTGTTAAATTCATTTTACTAGGATCAGGATTAGAATAAACAACAATTAAAACACTAGTAGAAGCATTATTATAATCATCATCACCATTATAATAAACTTCAGCAACAGTATTTTCAATTAAGCCGGGGATATCAACACTAACTACATCACCCATAATATACTTAGTATAAACGCCATCACCAGCACGAACAGTAATATTGCCGGTAGCATTTTCAAAACCAGTGATTACAACAGAGGCATTTTCACCCTCATGAATTGATTTGGCAGTTGCTTCAATTGTCAAGTTCTTTCTGGGAACAGCACGAACAGTAACATCAATACCCTTATCTTGAGCATCAGCATAGCGCTCATTGCCTTTAAATGAAACTGTAATATTAGTTTTACCTACACCAAGAGCTTTAATCTTACCGTTTTCAACTATAACCACACTTGAATTTCCTGAATTGTAAGTTAAATTGCCTGCATCAGCAGGAGTCAAAGTAGCACCGGAAGCGACTTCATCATCAATTACCAATTCAAGAGCAGAATGAGCAACATTAATTTCCGTAGGAACCTTTAATACTGTTACATTAAAATATTTCTCCACATTTCCTTGATTTGTTTTAAATGAGAAATATCCTTCCTGAACACCGGCTTCACCCCAATATTTAAACTCAATTCCTCCAACTGAAAGTCTGTAATCCTGTTCTTTAAATTCTCCCACAGATAGGTAGAAAACACCAAACTCCGCAAACCTTGAACCATCGTCATTCACTATTTCAAATCTAAAATCAACGGTCTTACCAATTACTATTTCATCAGGAAAAGAAAAATATCCTATCTTCAGACCAATCAGGTCATCATCAGAATCCGGAACTTGTAGAATTCCTTCATCACAATCGTTTTCTAAAACATTGCTGCCATTAGATTCAACAGATACATCTGAACTGTAATCCAATGCAAGATTTTCATCCGACATACTGACTGATTCATCAACAGACAATACTTCTGTTTCATTGGCATCAGCAGCGCTAGTTGAACCAACAAATAAAAGCAAAATCAGAAAGATTGATGAAGCAACCAACAAATATTTCTTAGATTTCATCATTATCCCCTCAATACTTAGCAAAAAACATTTTGAAAGAAATTTTTAGTTAAAAAAATAATTTCACACATCATACAAATGTAAAATTTGTTATAAATTTCATGTTTTTGGAATATATATTGTATTTTTTGATAATTAAGCATTATGATTTGAATTTTATGAAAAAATGAGTTTTAGTGATTAATTCACCGAATGATTGAACCTCCCCGCTGTGTAGACGACGGGGATTCGCAAACCAAAAAAAATATTTTTTTTGGAAAATTTTACTGCCCCGCCGCCCCGGCGAGTTCTAAACCTCTTCTGAGGATATTAATACTGGCATTGACATCCCGATTATGATGTGCCCCACAATATGGGCAGTTCCATTCTCGTATTCCTAAGTTTTCCTGTCCGCTTATTTTTTTATTTTGTTTTTTGCATTTGTTGCAGATTTGTGTGGATGGGAAATTTTGAGGTACTTTGATGAATTCTACGTCGTTCCAGTCACATTTGTATTCTAGTTGGTCCATGAAGATACGTGGTGCGTTTAATTGTAGTCCTCGGCTTAAATGTTTATTGTGTTTCCATGAGGTAATATTTTCATTTTGAACTGCTATAAAACTGCT
>JAFZMD010000075.1 GCA_017553445.1 Methanobrevibacter sp.
GGATTCCTGCGGACTTGGATGCTGTCAGCTATTTAAAAGAAACAATGTTTGAAGTTGAAATTTTGGAGAAAATGAAGAAGCTTGACGAAGTGATGCAGAAGTGCAATTATGATTTGGACATGTTAAAGGAACTTTATGAAAAAACCGAGGACAAATTCGAAAGGCAACTGCTTTTTGCCGAAATCAGAAGCATTGAGATTTCCAATTCTATTATGATTGATAAAAATGATTGATGAGAACATTCTGGATGGGGCTAAAACGGCGTTCATTGATGAAAATAATCCTTCCTTAAATGACTTTAAACCTAAACTGCTTTTTAATTCCAGCCACACCAAGGTTAGAAACGAGCTCATCGACCAGTTAAGGTGCTGTGACGAGTTTATCATTTCAACGGCCTTCATTACTTTGGGAGGCATCACTCCTTTGCTGGAGGAGTTAAAGAATTTAGAAGAAAAAAACATCAAAGGTAAAATTTTAACAACCGATTATTTGAGTTTCACTGAGCCAAAAGCATTAAAAAAGCTTGATTCATTTAAAAACATTGAAGTGCGAATGTTTACAACCGAAAATGAAGGTTTCCACACCAAAGGTTATATCTTCAAGAAGAACAATAACTATTCAGCTATTGTGGGAAGTTCCAATTTGACATCCGCCGCTCTGGTTGAAAACAAGGAGTGGAATGTGGGATTTACCACCACTGAAAATGGTGAAATCATCATCAATCTTTTGTGCGAGTTCAATGAACTGTGGAATAAGTCAGAACACCTCGATGATATCCTTCCGACTTATGAAAAGATATATAATGACAATTTAAATTTTAAGGCTTTAAGAAAAACCACTGCCGAGTTAAGAAAGAAAAACATCAAGGATTTGGCTCCGAATTACATGCAGGAGCAGTTTTTAACAAACATAAGAAAATTAATTAAAAACGGTGAAAAGAGAGCCATTCTTGTTTCGGCCACAGGTACAGGTAAGACTTACGCTTCCTCCTTTGCCGTTAAGGATTTCAATCCCAAACGATTCTTATTCATTGTCCATCGTGAACAGATTGCAAAACAATCAATTAACGCTTATAAAAATGTCATTAAGGACAAATCATTCGGCCTTTTAACTGGAAATAAAAAGGATTTTGACAAAGACTACATTTTTGCAACTATTCAGACCCTGTCAAAAGAGGATGTCTACACGCAATTTGAAAAGGATGAATTTGACTATATCGTCATTGACGAGGTTCACAAGGCCGGTGCTCCAAGCTATTTAAAGATTTTCAACTATTTCGAGCCGAAATTCTACCTGGGAATGACCGCTTCGCCTGAGCGGACAGATGATTTTGATATCTATGAGCTATTCGACCACAATATCGCTCATGAAATCCGCCTTCAGGATGCTTTGGAAGAGGACCTCTTATGTCCGTTCCATTACTTCGGCATTCAGGACGTTACCTTTGACAATGCAGAAATCGATGATAATTTCAAGGATTTCAACTATCTTGCATCCAATAAAAGGGTCGATTACCTTCTGGAAAAGTCAGAGTTTTACGGATATTCCGGCGACAGAATCAAGGCTTTGGTATTCTGTTCCAGGAAAAGTGAAGCAAAAGAGCTTTCAAAGGAATTCAACAGGCGTGGCCATCCGTCCTGCGTATTGACCGGTGATGACTCACAGGAAAAAAGACTGGATGCAATTGACAGGCTGACCAACGATTCAAATAAAAACAAACTAGAATATATCTTTACTGTCGATATCTTCAATGAGGGGGTCGACATTCCTGAAATCAACCAGGTTCTCCTTGTAAGGCCGACACAGTCACCAATCATATTTATCCAGCAGCTCGGAAGGGGATTAAGGAAGTTTAAAAACAAGGAATTTGTCGTTATTCTGGATTTCATTGCCAATTACAGAAACAACTATATGATTCCATTGGCACTGTCCGGCGACAGGTCATATGACAAGGACAATTTAAGGCATTACCTGATGGAGGGAAACAAGATTATTCCTGGAGTCTCTTCCGTTAACTTCGATGAGGTCTCCAAACAGAAGATATATGAATCAATCAACACGGCTTCATTTAACAGAAAAGCCCTCTTTAAAGAGAAATATAAGAATCTGAAGTTCAAGTTAGGAAAGATTCCTCTATTGTGTGATTTTTACAATAACGCAGACTTTAGCCCAGAACTGATTTTAAGGCACAAGGATTTCCAATGTTATCATTTATTTTTAAAGGAGATTGAAGATGACTATCTCGATACTTTAAGTGAAGATGAAATTAATTCATTGGTCTTCATTTCACAGAATCTGGCCAATGGAAAAAGGCCTCATGAAGTATTGATTTTAAAATGTTTGATGGCGAATGGTTACTTTGAAACGGATAAAATCAATTCCCTATTGTCTGAAATGTATGGTATTAATAATGATTTGAAATCTATTGAATCTGCTATTAATATTTTAAGACTTGACTTTTTTATAGAAAAAGAAAAGGAGAAATACGGGATTACAACATTTTTTGGAGAGGATTATAAAATATCCAATCAGTTCAGGAACTTTTTGGCTCATGATGCATATAGAAAACACCTTGATGATGTCTTAAATTATGCTCTTTTAAAATACGAGGATGTCTATTTGGGTCAGAGTGAAGGCGTTAATCTTAAATTATTTGAAAAATACTCAAGAAAAGATGCCTGCAGACTTTTAAACTGGCCTCATGATGATTCATCAACAATGTATGGCTATAGGATAAAACATGGAACCTGCCCTATTTTTGTAACTTATGATAAGAATGAGGATATTTCTGAAAGTACAAAGTATAAGGATGAATTCATATCAAAAAGTGCTTTCTCATGGATGACAAGATCAAAGGTTAAACTTGAAAGCAAGGAGGCACAAACTATTATCAATGATAAGGATTTGAAAATCCACATCTTCGTTAAGAAATCCGATGATGAAGGTCGTGATTTTTACTATATTGGCCAGGCTACCCCCGAGGAATGGCATCAGACTACTATCAAAAACGATAAGGGCCAAGTTTTGCCTATTGTCAATTTCAAATATTCGCTCCATAATGTTGTTGGCGATGAATTGTATGAGTATCTCACCACCAATCTGAAAGACTAATTTTTTAAAATGAAATATTCATTAATCCTCGGGGTCACAGAATCTGTTGTAATATGCATTTTAAATAGCTATCATTAATGCATCCTGAACGGTTTCTTTAATAATAGTCTTATTTGCTGTGTGTGACAAAGTTGTCAATCATTTATCGGGACTGTCCCTCACATAAAAATGTCGTTTTGGGTCTTTTTCATATTCTGGAATTAAGATGATTTGTAGAATTTTCACTATATTTTTAAATAATTCCCTATTTTTTAAGAATTATTATATATTGCTTTAAACAAATATAATAGTGTAAATGTTAATTAATTGTTTATAAATTTAACTTTACTTTTTGATGTGATATACATGAATTCTAATAAGAAAATCTTTTGTGCACTTATTGTATTAATCATTTTTTTAAGTGTTAATGCTATAAGTGCTGCGGAAAATGTTTCAGATATCATTGCTTCAGACGATTCTGCAGCGGTTTCTGAAATAAGTATGTTCCCGGATGAAAAATTAGAAGCTGCATCAACACATGTCGTTACAAACGAAACGTTCACTGATTATTTCACTGAAGACGGTGCGTTGAATGACAATGTCAGTGCAGGTTCTACTTTGGACTTCCAAGGTACTTTTACTGGTGAGGCATATAAAATGAACATTACTAAGCCAGTAAACATTATTTCAAGTACTGGGGATGGGTTGTTTAATGAAATAGGTAAAAACGGTTCTGCTGGTGGTATTTTCCTTATTTCCAGTGGCGGATCCGGTACGAATGTAAGCGATATTCAATTTATAAACTCTACAATTTACGTGGACTGCGCATCAGGCATTACAATTTCAAACATCGTATCAGAATATGTGATGAATGAATCCGGTGATGCTTATGCGATTTATGCTGAAAGTGCAAATGGTTTAACCATTAAAGACAGTGAGATTAAATTTGATGCTAAAACTAATGGCTCTTTTATAAACAATGCTGTTTATGTATTTGGTTCTTCCTATGTGAAATTTCAGAATAATATCATCTGTGCAGAGATTCCATCATTCTATGTCAACTGGAAACAGGATGCCAAAGGAAAGTGGGTTAAAGCCCCTATAAGTGAAGGTCTGGTATTTGATGAATGTGAAGAATTATTAATTAGTGGAAATCAAATACAGGTTGCTTATAATGATGTTGTTGGCGCATATGATACTCTTTATGCTGTAGACATTACAAATTCCATAGGTGTGATAGTTACGGAAAATGATATCGAAGCGGCAGGCCGTTCATACATTTATGGATTATATGTTGAAGCTAATGGCTTATCTATTGACAATAACAATTTCACAGTTTCTTCTGATATAAATTATGCCAATGGTATGGAAATTGAAGCATCTGTAAATGCTTTCATCACCAATAATACTTTTGATGTTTCCGCCCCTAATTTTGCTTATTCAATATACTCCGGTATGAATGGTGGGGAATTGAAAGTTGATTACTTTGGAAATATCATTAATGCAAATGCAGATATTGCTTACGGTATGGAGTTATGCGGCAGCATTGAAAATGTCTATAGTAACATGATTACTGTTGAAGGTAATAAGACCATTGCTTTAGCAATAAAATCCCAAAAAGTAGATATTTACCGCAACACTATTCAGGCTTTTGGTGATAATTTAGGAAATTCTTCATCACCTGATTCATTTGATGCAATGACTGTGGCTATCAACTTGCAAAATTGCAAAGCTACTGTTGAAGAAAATGAAATTTATTCTACTTCCAGAGGTATTGTTGCTAATGGAGGTATTGTAAATATTACTAATAATGATATGACTGTTAAAGATAATGCTTTGGATGATTCTTACGCAATTATGGCTGAAGATTCAGATATTGAAATTTCCGATAACGAAATAGTTTTCAC
>JAFZMD010000076.1 GCA_017553445.1 Methanobrevibacter sp.
ATTCGGTCATATGAATTTCCTCCATGATATTTTGTAAGAAAACATTAACCTTTATGTTTTAAATATCTTGATAATTGAATTAAACCATCTAAACTTATATTAAATATATTTTTGACTGTAAAATTTAATACATACTATTTTAATTAATATTAAGGTGTAGTAAATGACTAATTATCATGATGAAATTTTAAACTTTGAAAAGATTGCTCAAGAGCATACCCAATATATGAGAAACAGTATTAATTTAATTGCTTCTGAAAACGTAACCAGTGTAGAAGTTACAGAAGCATTAGCTACAGATTTTGCTCACAGATATGCTGAAGGACAAGCATTTGAAAGATTTTATGAAGGATGTCAATTTGTTGATTTAATTGAAGATAAAACTAAGAAACTTTCATGTGAAGTTTATGATTGTGATTATGCTAATGTCCAGCCAGTTTCTGGTGTAACCGCAAATCTAGCAGCATTTTTCGGATTTTCAAAACCTGGTGATAAGGTAATGGCTTTGGAAGTTCCATCTGGCGGACACATCTCACATGCAGATGTAAGTGCTGCTGGTATCCATGGTCTTAAAACTGTTTTTCACCCATTGGACAGTAATATAATGAACATTGACATTGATGCAATGAATAAAAAGATTTTAGAAGAAAAGCCTAAAATCGTTTTATTTGGTGGAAGCTTGTTTTTATTCCCTCATCCTATCAAAGAAGCTCGTGAAGCTGCTGATGAAGTTGGAGCTACCGTAATGTATGATGGGGCTCATGTTTTAGGTTTAATTGCCGGAGGTCAGTTCCAGCAACCTTTAAAAGAAGGTGCTGATTTAATGATGGGAAGTACCCACAAGACTTTCCCTGGCCCACAGGGAGGAATTATCCTTTCCAGTAAAGAAAATGAAGAAATAATTGACAATGCAGTTTTCCCTGGTGTTGTAAGTAATCACCATTTACACCATTTACTTGGGTTAGGTATTGCTACTGCTGAAATGTTGGAGTTTGGTGAAGCTTATGCTAAACAAACCATTAAAAATGCTCAGGCTTTAGGTCAAGCAATGTATGAAAGGGGATTCAATGTATTATGTGAAGATTTAGGTTTCACAGAGTCTCACCAAATTGCAGTTGACTTAACAAATATTAGATCTGCTTCTGATATTGCAAAAGAATTAGCAGATAATAATGTTATTTTAAATAAAAATCTATTGCCTGGTGATGATAGGGATAATTCAGATAATCCATCTGGTATCAGAATAGGTACTCAGGAAATTACCAGAAGAGGTTTAAAAGAAAAAGAAATGGATGAGGTTGCTGAATTCATTCGCCGTGTTGCAGTTGATAAAGAAGATATTGCAGACGAAGTTGCAGAATTCATGAATCAATACACAACACTGGATTATGCATTTTCTGATAAGGATGCTTACGAATATCATAAATTATAGATTACTATGAGAATTGGATTTGCCTTTACTGGAGCAGGTCATTTACTAAATGAATCTGTCCAAGTTGCAGAAAAACTAGCCAAAGAACATGAAGTAACTATATTTCTTTCAGGAGCGGCTGAAGAAGTATTGAAAATGTATGGGCTTTATGAAAGAGTTACCAGGTTAACTGGCGGTAAATACAGGGAACTTGCAACAGATTCCAATCAAAAATTTTCATTTCCAATAACAGGCAGATTCTCTTTAGGTAAATATGATTTATTGATAGTATCCCCCGCAACTGCCAATACCGTTTCAAAAATAGTCTATGGTATTGCAGATACGTTGGTAACAAATGTTGTTGCTCAAGCAGGCAAAGGGGCAGTAAAGACTTTCATGGTTCCTGTTGATATTCATCCGGGACCTGTCGATACCGTTTTACCTTCTAAAATCGAAAAAGATAAATGTCAAAATTGTGATGAGTGTGTTGCGGCTTTGGCGTGTCCTGAAGGTGCAATAATTCCTCATGATGAAATTGATTTGACAAAATGCGTTGGATGTGGACAATGCAGAAATTCCTGTCCATATGATGCAATTTCTGAAGGTAAAATAATTACTATTTATATGCGGGATATTGATATCGAAAATACTCGTAAATTATCTCAAATTGATGATATTCAAATATTTGAACATCCAAATGATGTTTTAAAATTTATTTAGATAAAATTAATTTTATCTCCTTTTTTTAAATTTAAAGAATTTTCTTTTGTTTCTATAATATATTTAGCTTTTTTTGATGGTTTATAAAATTTCCAAGGTTTTAAAGTTATTTTATCAAAAATTATCTTATTTTCATCTAAAAAATAAACATCGATATTAAATCTCATAAAACAGGTATGAATACTTGATCCATATTTTATAATAAAAACTAATCCATAATCAATATCTTTTTTGAACATTAAACCTATTAACCTTTTAATATAATTATCTGCATATTTGATTTTAATCATGGATTATAGCTTATCTAACTAATCTATATTAAGTTTAACTTATTTTTAAAAGCAATATTTATCTTAGAATGTAATTTTATAGTATCATAGGAAAGTTTTTGATTCAATGTCTCCACTTTTTAAATCCTTTAGTGAGTTTTTAAATCCTTCTTTTGATAATGCACCAGGTATTACTAACGTTTCACTCCCATTTTTAATAAAATAACATGGCACAGCTTCGACTCCATTTAATATAGCATCTTCCTCATCAAGCTGAACTTCAACTTCGTATCGGTTGCTGTCAAGCATTTCTGTTATTTCGTCTTTGCCAAGTCCCTGTGATGTTCCGATTTCAATTAGGACTTCTTTTTCGGCCAATGGCTTGTTTTCACATAGAAATGCATTATATGTCTTTTCAATAATGCTGTCCGCTAATGAAGGGATGTTTCTGCTCATTGCCAATTTCACTAATCTGTGGGCATCTTTTGATGAGGTGACTTTTGCATTTGAATATTCAATATTCAGACCCTCTTCCTTTGCGATGTCATCAATCTCTTCAAGCCGGGATTTTGCCTCAGATTCGGGGATTCCATATTTTCCTGCGTAATAGTTAATCATAGGGGTAATTTCATCATCAAGATTAGGTTCAATCTCAAATGCTTTCATTTCCAGTTCTATGTCCAATTTCAATTCCCTTATTGCCTTTTTCAGTTGCACATATCCCATGTATGAGTATGGGCAATTGAAGTCACTCCAATATATTATTTTCATATTCAACACTCGCCATGTAAACACTTTTTAATTTAGAGCTGGGCATTATTATTGTTTTCGGATATTATTGTCTTTAAATGGCATTGTATGTGTCACTATCATGCCTCTGAGATGATTTCAAAAAACAGCTAGTTGAGTCAATGATAAAAAAGTGGGTGGTGAAATTGAAAAATTGTAAAAACCTTTATTTATTATCTAAAACAAAATATTACATATTATAGATTATTAATTTTTGAGGAGTTACAATGCCAATAAAAGAGGCAGATAAATCATACGATCATGATAAAATAGAAAAGAAAGTACAAAAATTCTGGAAAGATGAAGATACTTTCAAAAAAGTCAATGAACTTAGAGAAAACGGTCCTAGATACTCATTTCTAGATGGTCCGCCATATTGTAGTGGAAAAATTCACTTAGGTACTGCTTGGAATAAAGTTATTAAAGATTCATATTTACGTTATAAGTCTATGAATGGTTTTAGCTTAAGAAGACAGGCCGGTTGGGATATGCATGGTCTTCCAATTGAAAATAAGGTTGAACATTTAATGGGAATCAAAGATAAACAGGAAATTGAAGAAGATATTGGAATTGCTACTTTTGTTGATAAGTGTAGAGAATTTGCAATGGAAAATAAAGTAGCTATGGAAAAGGAATTTGATTCATTAGGTGTTTGGATGGATTGGGATGACCCATACATGACGCTTGACCCTAAATACATGGAATCTTCATGGTGGACATTGAAAAGAGCCAATGAGCAAAATTTACTGGTTAATGACCAGAGGGTTATCAGCTGGTGTCCTCACTGTGGAACGGCGCTTGCTGCGGCTGAAATAGAATATGAGGAAAAAGTCGACCCGTCCATATTTATAAAATTCCCTGTTACGGGTGAGGAAAATACATATTTCCTTGTATGGACAACCACTCCATGGACACTTCCGGCAAACTTGGCTATCTGTGCAAATCCTGAATTTGATTATGTTTACGTTAAAAAAGACGGCGAAATATTGATTTTGGCTGAAAACTTAATGGAAGACGTTTTAGGAAAACAGATTAAAATCCATAGAACCAAGATACCTGCCGAAAATGAGGATGAGGAAGACCAGATTATCGAAGAAAAGGAAGTAATGTATGAAGTTATCAAAACCGTAAAAGGTGAAGAATTAATTGGTCTGGATTATGATTATATTTTAGCGGATGAAATTCCAAAACAGATGGAATTCGACTCCGAAATTGAAAAAGTCCACACGATTTTACCTGGAGACCATGTAGAGCTCGGTGAAGGTACAGGTCTTGTTCACACCGCACCTGGGCACGGTCCAGACGACTTTGAAGTAGGTCAGGCCAACGGACTTCCAATTTTCTGTCCTGTCGGCGAAGACGGATGCTTTACAGAAGCTGCAGGAAAATATGCAACCAAATTCACAAAAGATGAAAACGCACAAATCATCAGCGATTTGGAAGAAAAAGGCTTGATGTACAGGTCAGAAACCATTGAACACAGGTACGGAGTGTGTTGGAGATGCAAAACTCCAATCATCTACATTGCAACCAAGCAATGGTTCTTGAAGGTAACTGATATCAAACAGAAAATGCTTGATGAAATCGACCGTGTTGAATGGGTGCCTAAATGGGCAGGCGAAGGCAGATTCCATGACTGGGTGGACAATGCACGTGACTGGACAATTTCAAGGCAAAGGTACTGGGGTATTCCGATTCCTATTTGGGAATGTCCTGACTGTGGCGAAATCAAGGTTATAGGCTCACTGGACGAACTAAAATCAGAATCATTGACAGAAATCAACGTATCCGACGCCGAGCTTATCCACAGGCCATATGTTGATGAGGTTGAAGTGAAATGTGACGGATGCGGAAAAGCCATCAAAAGAATTCCTGACGTCCTGGACGTATGGATTGACTCAGGAGTTGCGGGATGGGCTTCACTTTATTATCCTGAAGAAAAGGAAAAATTCGAAGAATGGTATCCATATGACTTCATTACAGAAGGTCATGACCAAACCAGAGGATGGTTCTATTCACAATTGGGTACTGGAGTAATTTCAATGGGCCAAAGTCCATATCAAAAGGTACTGATGCACGGATTTGTATTGGACGATAAGGGAAATAAGATGTCCAAGTCACTGGGCAATGTTGTCGCTCCCGAAGAGGTAATTGAAAAATACGGAGCCGACGTATTGAGATTCTATCTGTTATGGGCTTCAAAGCCATGGGATGATTTGAAATTCGTATGGGACGAACTCCTCAACATCAACAAAATGTTCAACATCTTATGGAACGTTTATGTATTTTCAACCACTTACATGTCCCTGGATAACTTCAATCCAATTGAATTAACAGAAGACGACATCATTTTAAGGCCGGAAGACAGATGGATAATATCCAAGGCCAACACTTTGGTAAAGGAAGTCGGCGAAGACTTGGATAAGCTATTCTTCCACAAGGCTACAAGAAAAATCAACAACTTCATCCTTGAAGACTTAAGCCGCTGGTATGTAAGACTCATCCGTGGAAGAACCTGGGTTGAAAGCGACGATCCGGATAAACTTGGAGCATATTACAGTTTATACACGGCTCTTATCAAACTCATTTCAGTATTATGTCCGATTGCTCCCCACGTTTCAGAGGAAATCTATGAAAACCTCGTGAAAGGCGTCAATCCCGATGCGCCTGAAAGCATTCACATGAATGATTGGGGATGGGATGAGGATGCCATTGACGAGGAACTGGAAGCTAAAATGGATGTCGTGCGAGACGTAATCGATTCATCCATCAGGGCACGTGACATTGCACAGTACAAACTCAGATGGCCGGTTTCTGACATTACTGTCGTATCTCAAGATGATAACGTTTTAAAAGCTATTGAAGAGCTGACTGATATTATCAAAGACCAGTCAAATACCAAAGAGGTCTTATGCGCAAGCGAATTTGAAAAACTGTCCTTCAACGCAAAGCCAAACCTCAAGACATTGGGACCAAGGCTTAAGGGCGACATGGGCAAGGTAATGAATGCCTTAAAACAGGGTGACGGCAATCAGATTAAGGCAGACCTTGAAGCTAATGGAAGCATAACAATCGAAGGACACGAACTTTCTGCCGATGACGTACTGTTTGATTCAGAACTTCCGGATGATTTCGTATCCTCAGAATTTGAAGGCGGAAACGTATTCGTAAATACCAATATCACACTTGAAATCAGACAGGAAGCTATGGCCCGTGAACTGATTAGGAGAATCCAGGACATGAGAAAGGATTTGGACTTGGATGTTGAAGCAAACATCAACGTTGATGTGGAAACTTCCACAGAATTCAAAAATCTAATCGTGCCGCAGGCCGAATTCATCTCTCATGAAGTAAGGGCAAATAGCCTGATTATAACTGACAGCGAAGAATGCAGTAAAGATTCTAAAGATTATACCAAAGAATGGGACATTGAAGGAGAAAAAGTAATTATTTCAATTAAAAATTAAAGGTGTTAACATGACTTTAGCTGATTCTGAAATTGAATATATTGAAGGAATCCTTGGAAGGGAAATGAATGAGTTGGAAGAGGGAATGCTTGATGTAATGTTTTCAGAACACTGTTCCTACAAAAGCAGCAGGCCATTTTTAAGGGCTTTTCCAACTGAAGGAGAAAACATTATTCTAGGTCCGGGAGACGATGCGGGACTTGTATCCGTAACAGACAAATATGCATTGGCTGTAGGAATGGAATCTCATAACCACCCATCAGCTATTGAACCATATGGTGGAGCAGGTACCGGTATCGGCGGAATATTAAGAGACATTATTTCAATGGGCGCAATGCCTATCGCACTTTTGGACTCATTAAGGTTCGGACCTCTGGAAGATGAAAAATCAAGATATCTCTTCGAGCACGTCGTTAAGGGAATTTCAGACTACGGTAACAGGGTTGGAGTTCCGACCGTTGCCGGTGAAATAGAATTCGATGAATCCTTTAGAACAAATCCTTTGGTAAATGTAATGTGTGTGGGACTTGTTGAAAAGGAAAACATTGTTCGTGCTCAGGCACCTAATTTCGGTGATGTTTTCCTATTGATGGGAGGAACAACCGGACGTGACGGTATTCATGGTGTAACATTCGCATCTGAAGAGCTTACCTCTGATTCTGAAACCGAAGACAGGCCTGCAGTTCAGGTTGCAGATCCATTTACCAAAAAGAGAGTATTGGAAGCGTCTTTGGAAATTCTAGAAAAAATTGATGTCAGCGGTGTCAAGGACTTGGGAGGCGGAGGCCTCACATGCTGCATTTCAGAGCTTGTTGACGCATCTGGAAATGCCGCATTTGTAGACTTGCGCGCAATTCCTTTAAGGGAAACCGGAATGACTCCATATGAAATCATGCTTTCAGAGTCTCAGGAAAGAATGGTATTCGTTATCAACCCTAAAGACGTTGAACTCGCTCAAAAAATCTGTGACAAACATGAAATTGTATCTGCAGTTATTGGGGAAGTTCGTGAAGGAAACAACATGATTATTTCAGATGAAGGCGAAGAGATTGCAAACCTTCCTACAATATTGCTTGCAGACCCACCTTCCATAGACAGGCCTTTGGAAGAGATTCCTGAAGATTTGGAAAAAGTTGAAGTTACTCATCCGCCGGTTAATGAATCATTGCTTAAATTATTGTCTTCACCTAATATAGCTTCAAAAAGCTGGGTTTACAAACAGTACGACCATGAAGTTCAGGTAAGAACAGTTGTAAAACCAGGAGACGATGCGGCAGTTTTAAGAATTGATGATGAAACAGCTATTGCACTTACAACAGATTCCAATACAATCCACACTAACCTGTCTCCGTTTGACGGAGCGGCAGGCTGTGTAGCTGAAGCTATCCGTAATGTGGTTTCAATGGGCGCCACTCCATATGCGGTAGTGGACTGCCTTAACTTTGGAAATCCGGAAAAGCCTGAGATATTATGGCAATTCAAGACAGCCATTGAAGGAATGAGTCTTGTGGCTGAGAAATTTGAAGCACCCGTAATCAGCGGTAACGTAAGTTTCTACAATGAAACCGAAGGAATAAAAATCAATCCTACTCCAGCTGTCGGCGTCATCGGTGTTGAAAATATTGAAAATATCAGAACCATGGACTTCAAAAACGAAGGGGATAAAATCTTATTGATTGGAAAAACTTATGACGAGCTCACAGGTTCCGAATATCACAGGTCAATACACGGCATAGAAAAGGGCACCGCTCCAAGAATCAGAGTAGATGATGAAGTCGCTAATGCTAAAACAATATTAGGCCTTTTGGATGAGGATGCAGAAAAAGACATCACTGCGGTTCATGACGTTTCAGCCGGAGGATTGGCTGTTGCACTTTCAGAAATGGTTATATCTTCTGATTTGGGCTGTGAAGTAGAATTAACCAGCGATGAACTGGATGAAAATCAACTGCTTTACTCTGAAAGCCATGGAAGGTATTTAATAACCGTTAAAGCTGATGTGTTCGATGACATTTTATCAAAAATAGATGTTCCTGTAACTGTTTTGGGGGAAGTTAAAGGAAACGTCTTAAAAATTAATGAAAATGAGTTTACAATTGAAGATTTAAAAGATTCTTATTACGGAGTCATTGAACAATATATGGCTTAAATAAAAGTTGACTGGTGTTTACATGTTTTTATCAAAATTGGACTCTTTAAGCAATGCTTTAAAATTGATTGATGAAAATCAAAAGGTGATGGGGATCGAAGAAATTCCATTAGCTGAAGCACATGAAAGAGTTTTAGCAGAGGATATCATTGCATATCATAATTCTCCGCCTTTTGATAAATCGGCTATGGATGGATTCGCACTCAAAGGGGAAAATACATTTGGCGCATCACAATCCAATCCTAAAACCTTAAAAATAGTTGATGCAATCGGTGCTGGAGATTTTTGTGATAAGATAATTAAAGAAGGAGAAGCTATTGTAATAGCGACTGGAGCACCTGTTCCTGAAGGGGCTGATGCAGTCTTAATGAAAGAATACACTACAGAAGATGGGGATGAATTGACTATTTATTCCCAGGTTACGCCTGGTGAAAATGTCTCTCCAAAAGCGGAAGACATTAAGAAAGGCGAAAAGATACTGTCTAAAAACACTTTCATCAGATATCAGGAAATGGGACTTATTGCTTCAGCAGGTTATACTAGCATTAAAGTTTACAAGAAACCGAAAATCAAGCTTATAATTACAGGAAATGAGCTGGTAGAGCCTACTAAAGAGGAAATAGATAAGGCTAAAATCATTAACTCTAATCAGTTTACAATAAAGGCCATTTGCGAAGATGCAGGGGCTGTTGTAAATATTTCTCATGCCGGAGATACTTTCGAAGAAGTCAGGGATGAAGTTTTAAAGGCAAGCAAAGAATATGACGTTATAATGACTACTGGGGGAACGGCCATCAGTAAGGGTGACGTTGTGCTGGATGTTGTCGATGATTTGGGCGAAATATTGTTCCATGGGGTTGCAATAAGGCCAGGCAAACCGATCGGTGCCGGAATTGTCAATGACAAAATGGTTTTTACTTTTTCAGGCCAGCCCGTAGCAGCCATGTCCCAATTCGATATCTTTGCAAGAAAGTACTTGTTCAGAATGCAGGGAAGGGACTTTGATTTCCATATCGTTAAAAGGGAAGCTAAGCTAAAAATCCCATCTCAGCTTGGAAGAACAGACTTTATCCGCGCATTTTCCGATGATGACTATGCAAGGCACGTGTTGAACAGGGGTTCAGGCATTATCCGCTCAATGGTTGAGGCTAACAGCTATATCATAATAGACGAAAATGATGAAGGATATCAAAAGGGCGATATGGTTGATGTTGTCTTTTTCGATTCACTGCTTTGGTAGTTGATGAGGTATTTAAATGAATGGGATTTATTATTATTTGATAGCTTTCTTTATCATCTGGGTAGTGGCTTTAGTATTTAATAATAAATTATCCAATCACGGCTTTGAAATTGATTTTCCAATTATAATGTGGAGAACAGAAAGGCTCAGGGGATTGATCAAGCGCATTGCAGGCTTGTCTCCACGCTTTTGGAAATATTTCATGAATCTGGGCATTCTCATATCATTTATAGCAATGGCGGGGATGACATGGCTTCTGGTGTCGTCTCTTGAAACGGTAACGACCACTCCATCGGTATCACTTGTAATTCCAGGTGTTGAAATGCCAGGTTCATCGATTTATGTTCCTTTGGGATATGGACTGATAGGCCTGGCTACCGTATTGGTGGTCCATGAGTTTTCACATGGTATATTGGCTATCTGTGAAAAAATAAGCATCAAATCCATTGGGTTGCTACTATTTGCCATTATACCTGGAGCTTTTGTCGAGCCGGATGAGGATGAACTTAAGGCATCCTCCAGACTCTCGCAGCTTAGGGTTTATGCCGCAGGTTCTGTTGCAAACATGTCACTTGCAGCTGTAGCTTTAGTTATATTTCTGGTGATATCCTCCTATGGGATTCCGGGCAACTTTTCTGAAAACGGCATTGAAATCAACCGTGTGGTTGGAGATTCACCGGCCAGCGAGTTTTTAAAGGAAGGAATGATAATAGAATCCATTGACAATCAAACAATCAATGATTCAAGCAGCTATTTGGACATTGTCAGCTCATTCAAGCCGGGCGATAATGTCACTGTCGGAACAGATCAGGGCTCCTACACGCTGACGCTTGGAAAAAACCCAAACAATGAATCTGTAGGATATTTCGGTATTCAGGCAGCCAAACATTATGAGTTAAAAAACAGTGCATTTGGTCCTGTACCTTGGATTCTTTTCAGTTTGGCCGAACTGTTCCAGTGGATGTTTGTTTTGAATCTGGGAATCGGTACATTCAATCTGCTTCCGATGAAACCTTTAGATGGAGGCAAAATGCTTGAAATACTTCTTAGCTACAAGCTTCCGGAAAGTCAGTACAAACCCCTTGTCAATTCAATATCTGTTGTGATGGCATTGATTATTATTGTTAGCATTATTGCCAGTTTCATGTAGATTAAGCAATTTCAAAATTATTTTTTCATATTCTATTTTTATTATTTTAATTTTATAATAAATTATTTTAATATTTTTTATAATAAGCTACTGAAATATTTATCATTATTTTAAGTAAATGCTATTGAAAAAGTGTCTGGAAATATCATTTTTCTTTATCTTTCAGCTCTTTAATTTCATTTTCCAAATTTTCAATTTTTTCGCTGTATTTTTCCAATTCATTTTGCAATTGATTTATTGTGTCTTTTTCACTATCTGTGGAATCCATTTTTTCTTTTTGAGATTTAAGAACTAATGAGAATAATAACATTCCTGAAACAGATGCAAATAACATTATCGGGTAAATATGTTGAATAAAAGGGAATGAAATATCTGGTGGAGTTAGCAGGACAACTATTAGCATCTCGAATCCTGTAAATAATAACATTAATATGAGGGCGGGAATAGTATTGAGGAATTTTTTATCATTCCAGATAAAGATTAGACTTCCGATAATTCCACTAATCACTGTTGAAATGGCAGATGGCAGAGCAGTGGTTCCTCCTAAGCTTAATCTATATGCTCCGGATATTAGTCCTACAGGTATTCCAACGATAGGGCCTCCAAATAAACCACTAATCATAACTATCAAACATCTGATGTTTGCAGGCATGCCATTAACCCTTACGAAAGCATCTGAAGCAAAAAGTCCAACCAATGCAAATACCACTAAACATATCAATTGATTTCTTCTGGTAAATTTTCCTTTCATCATCTCTTTAAATGGTTTTAGGTGGGTTGAAAGAATAACAAATATCAAAACAGCACATAAAATTCCAAACATGTCTAAATATGGACCAAAAAACACTGCAGTATCAACTTTATCATCAAAATAAGTACTCATTAGACCTATTACACATATAATAAGAGAATACATAATTCCATAAACTGCACTATCTCCCAAACCTTTTATTTTGCTCAATTGTCCTGAAAGAAATCCTAAAATACAAATGGTAGCTATAGCTGAAGCAATATCTTCAACAGTTTCTATACCAATATGCAGTCCAACTTTTGAATGGTATTGAATTAACCCTATTAAAAGTATAATATTTGAAATGATTAATGCCAGAAATAGCATATTCATTTTCAAATAATTCTTGTTGGTTATCTTGAGTTTCTCTTTAAGCATTGGAATCGTATAATGAATTTGATTTTAAAAAATTTTAACATTTCTTATTATATTGGTAATTATATTAATATTTTTTTAAAAATTGTGTAATGGATTATGGGCAGACCATTTTCTGGTCTTTCGGTGTAAAAAAAATAAAAGAATTGAAAGAAAATTAATTCTTTCAACTAGAAGTATCTTTCTAAAATTCCTTCTAAGATTTTGTAGTGACGGCCTTCGTCTTTGGAACTTTCTCTGAAGAAATCAGCGGCGGTTTCAATTCCAGCTTCCTGGGCTTTTTCGGAAGCTTCTCTTTTTTCGGCGTTAGCCATTTTTTCTCCGCCCATCATCCATTCAATGTTTTCTTTGAGGGTGTCTTTGATGATTCCGTTCATTTCACAGAATCTTGCAGCATGTTCAGCTTCTTCCCATGCTAATCTTTTGAATACTTCAGCCAATTCTCCGTAACCTTCTCTTGAAGCTTGTCTGGACATGGCCAAGTAGATACCTACTTCGTTGGTTTCTCCTTCAAAGTTACCTGCAACGAATTTTTCTACAGGAGTTCCTTTTGTAATTCCGATTTCATGTTCGTATTTTACCATAATAATACCTCTCTTATAATTCTTTACAAGCTTGAGCTAATTTTTTACCTAATTCGTAGCTTGCATTGTTTTCTTCATCATCCGGTACAAAGTAGATTTCCTGAGTATCTACAATATCGAATCCACAGTTGCCTAATTCTTCAGCGAGTTTTTCAGGAGCTCCTCCTCTTCCACCCATTGAACCGAAGGTGACTGCTTTTCTTTCAATGCCTGTTCTGTTGAATAGAAGACCTTTAAGATAGTACATGATGTCACCGATACTTGGGTATGGCACATCGTTAATGGTAGGATCACCGATTGCGACTCCTTTACTGGTCAATATGCTTTTAACGATTTCTGATCTTTCATCTTCATGCAAGAAGAATATTTCAACATCATATCCTTCAGACATTGCACCTTCAGCAATTTCATGAGCCATGGTTTGGGTTGAGTAGTGCATTGTGTCGTAGATAATGGTAATCTTATCTTCACATACACCGGTTGCCCAGTTTTGATATGCTCCAATGATTTGCATTGGATCAGTCCAGATTTGACCGTGGGATGGTGCAATTACTTTAATTTGGTCAAGTAAACCTAATTCCACTACTTCATTTAATTTTTTAAGTACTAATTTTGAAAGTGGGGTAATTAAATTCGCATAGAATTTTTGTGCTGCATCCATTAATACATATTCGGGGATTTCGTCACTGAATCTTTGTGTGAAACATAAGTGTTGACCGAATGCATCATTAGGGAATAAGATACCGGTTTCATCAGCAAGCAGGGTAAACATGCTGTCAGGCCAGTGGAGCAGGAATGCATCTAAGAACGCTAAGGTTCTTCCACCAACATCCAAGCTGTCTCCGGTTCCAACAGTAACAAATTCAGCACCTTCCAATTTAGGGTAATGTTTTAAAAGACCTTTTACAGCAATTTTACTGCAGTAGATAGGTGCTTCAGGGAATCTTTTATGTAAATCATATAAAACACCGGAGTGGTCTTTTTCGACGTGGTTTTGAATGATGTAGTCGACTTTGATGTCTCTTCCTTCTTGAGCGAATGCATCGTCGATACGTGCCATCATTTCAGCTGTTTTTCCAGGGTATGCATTATCAATAATTGCTACTTCATCTTCTCCAAATACAATATAAGCATTGTAAGTGGTTCCGTCTAAGGTGTATCCGTGGTAGCTTCTTAAATCCCAGTCAAGAACACCAATCCAGTATACTCCTTCAGCTATTTTTTGAGCATTAGCTTTCATAATATCTTCCTCAAAATTTTGTTTTAATCTATACGAATGATATATAGACTGATTATAACTTTGTCAAAGAAAATATATATAACTTATGTTTTGATAAACAGTTCGTTTTTTTTTAATAGCGGTCATGCTGAAATTTCAGTAGTAACTGCAATGTTTTGAGCATTAATTTAGAGTTATAATAGTGTTGTGTTAATAAATCAGCCTATACATTCAAAAAAGCTGCCATGTCAAGTTTGGTATTATAATGGAGTAATTGGTAAAAATGAGAGATTCTGTTTTTCTTGTTTAAAATTTTTAAGTTTTAATTAATTAAACAAACTAGATTATTGTCTTATTTTTTTCATATTCTTTTCAATATTTTCTTAGTTAATTATATTAACATAGAAGTTTAAAAATCTAAATCAAGAGGTGTAATTTAATGGGTGATGACAAACCGATTCAAATATTCTCAAATCCTGAAAAAAATATTGGTGTTAATGTAGTCAAAAGTCCGGTGAAGCTAACTATTCTTGAAATGTTAAGGGGCAGTGACATGGAATTTGATGAAATCGTTTCAAATATTGGAAAATCCAAATCCACTGTTTCTGTGCACTTGAAAGGCCTAAGGGAATTGGGAATTGTGTCATATAAATTTCATCCTGAAGACAATAGAAGAAAGATTTTCTATATTAATTCTAAATATTTGGGCTCAGTTAATGTATCCGAGCAAAAAGAACTTGAAGAGACGCAGAAAGAATATTTGGTTAACAATATCATTAATGATGAGGGTGATTTCACCATCTTGTTATTCCATACTTTAAGGGCAATGCTTATACAGGAAGGAATTAATATAGATCCGATATTGCAGGCCACTGGCAATCGAATCGGAAGATCCTTATTTGATTCATTGTATGATGATGATTTAGAAACTTTTTTAGCCAACATTGTTCAGTTCTGGAGCGATAAGGGTTTAGGAAGGGTTTCTTTTGAAGTGGGAGAAATTATAAAAATAACCTCTTTGGACTGTTTTGAATGTGAATTATTACCTAAGACAGGAAAACCTGCATGCTTTTTAGATACTGGTATTTTTGAAGCTTTATTTTCAGAATACTTTAATTGTCCCGTCAGTGTAATTGAAATTCAATGTTATACTATGGGTGATGGCAAATGCGTTTTTGAGGTTGAACTATTGAATTAATCATCCAATTTAATTATTGTTGTAGTGAGATAAGGCTTGTCCTTTGAAAAGCCGTCAATAATTTCCTCGTTTTCGCGGGTACAGTTTTGGACTGAATAAATGTCTGTTGTACGCTTGTTGTTTTCAATTTTCAGCTCCAATTTACGCATATTTCTTGATGCCTTCATTAAAGCTATTGCATTACTGTATTCCATTACATCAGCTAATCTGTCATCAATTTTAGGAACTACTGATAATATATCGTTTTGTTCCACCAATGCTTCATTTCGAGCAGCTGCACAAGCGGTAAATGATGTAATTCCAGGAACCGTTTCAATTTCGTAAGCTCCTTTCAATTTCTTTTGAACATAAGAATAGGTACTGAAAATTGAAGGATCTCCGAGGGTAATGAATGCAACATCACGTCCAGTGTCGAGATATTGTGCAATCAACTCTGAAGCGGATGTCCATACCTTTTCAAGTTCATCCTTGTTTTCAATCATTGGAAATATAGGTTCTACCAGCATTAATTTATTGTAATCCTCCCTACCTTCAATCACAGGTTTAACGATTGAAAGTGCTATACTTTCCTTTTCTTTTGAGGATTTTGGTGAAAAAACAACAGGAACCGTTTCCAATATTCTAACAGCTTTCAATGTTAACAATTCCGTATCTCCAGGTCCTACACCAATTCCATATAATTTTCCTCTTTCAGCCATATTATCACACATAAATATTTCTTGTCAAATGCTCTTATATAATTTATTTATACTATACTATACTAATATATTTTTGATGTCAAATTCTATGTTTTGTCCAAATTGTGGTATGCTTAAAAGCAATTGTATCTGCGGTCATAAGAAGGTCGTTGAAAATGAAAGTTCTTCTGACTTATTTAGCTTTGAAAAGCCTAGGTCATCTTCAATTTTAGATGATGAGATTCCAGAAGTCTATTCAATCGAAGACCATAAGATGCAGGTCAACAGGTTTTTCGAACTTAAGGAGCAATACCCGAACATTGATGAGGAGATAATTGAAAATTTCCCGTTTTATGAACCTAGAGTAGGCCAGTTTGAGATAATACAGGATATTGATGATGCGATAAAGCAGGGATATAAATATATTATTTTGGAGGCAGGAACAGGAACGGGAAAGTCTGCAATAGCCACTACACTTGCTAAAATGTATGGTTCAGCCTATATCTTAACCATGACGAAACAGCTACAGTCACAATATAGCGATGAATTTGTATTCCCTTTAGTTAAGGGAAGGTCTAATTTTTCATGTTTGAATGACGGACTTGATGTTACATGTGACATGGGAACCTGCAAGACATCTCCAACTTCAAGTAAGTTCTTCTGCCCTTACGGGGTTGCAAAAAATCCGACCTTGGATGCAGAACTTGCCTTTGAGGATTCCTTTGGAGGCACCGTATTTTATCAGTCAGCGGACCATTGTCACTACTGGCAGCAGAAGGCCAATGCAATCAACTCACCGATAACCCTGATGAATTATGATTACGCAATAGCGGAGCTGAATTATGTCAAGCATTTCGGAACCCGTTCACTTCTTATTCTGGATGAGGCCCATAACATAGAATCAAAGTTAATGAACACGATGGAAGTCAATCTATACAACTACAGGCTTGAAAAGGACATTAGTAAAGTCATATCCAAGGAAACCCTTAAGGATGGTGAGCTTGAGGATTGGCTTTTGGAAATTGAAGCCATCAGTGAATCATATGAAGACATTGACATCAAGGATCTCTCAAAAAATAAGGCCGAAAGAATCCAGTCTACAGTTTCCAGACTCAAAACACTTAAGAAAAATCTTGAAACTGAACCTGAAAACTGGGTCATTGACAGCGATGAAAATGGTGTTTCATTCAAACCATTGAGAGTTCATCATTATGCTAAAAACAGCCTGCTTAAGTACGGTGATGTTGTAATATTCATGAGTGCTACAATTTTATCCAGCACTCTCTTTTCAAAGTGGCTTGGTTTGTCTCCGGATGAAGTATATCATATAAAGGTTGACAGTCCGTTTACAAAAGAAAAAAGGCCGATTATTTTAAATCTTGCTGGAAAGATGTCTAAAAACAGAATTAAAAAGACAGCGCCTAAAACCATTCCTATTTTAAAGGAAATTCTTGAAAAGCATAAGGATGAAAAGGGGTTAATCCATACGAACAGTTATAAATGCCAGCATTTCATCAATAACAACCTGATTAATTCCAGGCTGATTTCACACAACTCAGACAATCGTGAGAGAATCCTGAATTACTTTGAAAATGATGAAAATCCATTGGTACTGGTTTCCCCGTCAATGAGTGAAGGGGTGGATTTGCCTTATGACAAGTGCAGGTTCCAGGTAATCTATAAGGTTCCTTTCCCTTATCTTGGAGATATGCAAATTAACATGAGAAGAAAAAGCGACCAAAAATGGTATGCGTATAAGACCGTAATGACGTTGATGCAGGCTTATGGGCGTGGAATGCGTGCAGAAGACGATTACTGTTACACATACATTCTGGATTCGGATATTAATATGGTACTTAAAAGTCCAATTTATAGATCTTTAGTCCCAGACTTCTTTAAAGAGGCTTTGGTTAGGGTTAAAAAATAGAAACGGACCTGGAGGGATTTGAACCCCCGATTTCAGGATCCGAAGTCCTGTGTCATTCCTGACTAGACCACAGGCCCAAAATTAAAATTAATTATCTTCATTTTTTAAGTCTTCAACTTCAGCGAAGATGTCATCGATAGATTCGCCATCCAAACGGGCTTGCTCATAATCTTTCTCTTCAATCTCTTCTTTTATGAGTCCTTTTTCATCAGGTGCTTTTTCCCGTGCAGGAGGAATGTCTTCAACATCAATGTCTTCCTCTTCTTCTATTACTTTAGGTTTATCTATGCTTTTGGAAAAGGATTTTCTGAGGGTGCTTTTAAGCTCGTCCATATCGAATTCGCCTATTTTGTAGGATTCCTTGTCAAGAGGGATGTTGCTTTTAGGAATAACTGGCTCTTCCTTTTCTTCGACTTTACTTAATTTATCAGGTTTATCTTCATCCATTGATTCAAACATCGATTCAAACGGATTTTTAACATTGAATATCTTAAATGCGCCGTAAATTATTAATAGGGCGCCTATAATTATTAAGGATACAACTAAAAATGGATTTTCACCGGAAACAACATTGTCGACTATTCTGTCAGTTCCTGAATTAAATACTAGGATTGAAGCTATTATGAATATGATTCCAAGAATTAGGCTAACAATAGCCAAAATAGGCTTTTCGCCAATTTTCATATTAACCACATTGTCAAAGTTTTCATTGATTTCATTTTCAAAACCTTGCGGTTTATTGACAATCTGGGATTTATTATCTAATTTTTCATTAATATCGGTTTCAATAATGAAATCTTCATCAATTTCTGATTCATCTTCCAAATTAATCACGCTTGAAGAATCTTTTCCGGGATGGTAAATGAATTCATCGTCAATTTCGTATTCTTCCATACCTTCATTTAAAAAATTGATTAATTCTTCATCTTCTTCGATATCGTCATATTCGTCAATTTCTGGCTGTTCTTCCTCTTCATTCATATGATCGAACATGTTTTTTAAATTAGATATCCTGGCTTCTTTTTCTTTAGAATCTTTCATAATGAATCCTCTTAGTCGTAATCTCTCCATTTGTGTCCGCATTTAGCACATTCAAAGAATCTTGTAGGTGCTTCATCAGCACTACGGGTTTGCTTAAGTTCGTAATAAGCTTTATCATGGCCACATTCAGGACATACTTCTGTTATTTGCGACCTCATGTCTTCAACTTCGCCCATATTAACGACACCCTGTTTGCCTTCTACTTTTTGTGAAACAGAGTACTCGCTGCTGTTTGAAGCTAAATCTTTTGTATATCCACAACTGCATTTAAGTTTATTGTCATTAGGAAGTAACATTGCTCCACATTCTGGGCAAAATTCCATCATATCAACCTCATTTTTTTCAGTTTATTATAAATTTTTATTTTATAATTATTAAATTTATAGTTTTTTTCATATTAATATTTACCTTAGAATAGCATTTAGGCAGTCATTTATAATTTTGTCATGGTCAAATGCAAGATTCATTTTTTCCAAATCTCCCTTTGTAAAAATGTCTATGTCACATGCATCATCGTCAGCCTTCATTTCTTCCATGTTTCCTATTGCCGTATAGGCTATGCTTACGGTGTGGCCACGGGGATCTCTTGAGGGATTGGAATATACTCCAACAAGCTTTTCAAGCTTCACATCAATGCTTGTTTCTTCCAACGCTTCCCTTATTGCAGTGTCCTCAACGCATTCACCATACTCTACAAATCCTCCGGGCAATGCCCAGTAATCTTTATATGGCTCATTCTTGCGTTTAATTAAAATAAAATTTTCATTATCATCAAAAATAAAAATATCTGCCGTTAAGCTGGGAGTTTTATACTTTCCCATAAATATCACATAAAAAAAATAAGTTATTGAAGTTATAAGTTTTCTTCAATAAGTTGTTTAAAAGATTCGCTGTCTGCCTTAAGCTGTTCGGCAGCCTTTTTTAATGCATCTTTTGGATCTGCACCCTTGGTTTTAATGGTCATTATTGGTTTTCCGGTAAGGGGGTGGTCAATGTTATAAACTGCATATTCAACATCTTCATCCTGCATTAAAATATGTCTGAGTGCGTTACAGACACCGTGACTTTCGTCTTCAATTTCAAATTCCATTTCAGTTGCAGTTTTATTGAGAACTTTAATATTATCCATAATATCTACCTTTATTCGTTTACATAGTTTATTGAAACTTTACGTTTTTCCTTTTTATTGCATGAATTACATTGAACTTCGTCTCTTTTCTGGGTGGTGTGCATATAGTCTCTGCAACGTGTACACATCGCTTTTAAAACACCACAATCTTTATCTACAGTACTTAAATCAACATTATCTCCAGTTATTTTAACGACTTTAGCTTGCACAATATCTCCTATTCTGAATGCATCACCCAATTTTTCCAAATAATCTTTTTTGGCCTGGGATATGTGAATTGCACCCATATACGGCAATGCTAATGGTCTAGGATTATCTTTAATACAATCAATATTAATGTTTGCTCTTTGCGGTTTGATGTCGGTTATCTGACCGTATACAATATCTCCTTTTTTCAAAAGAGCAGGTTTTCCAAATTTTGAGTCAACTGAGATAATTCTCTTTTTTGAGTTAATTTTTACATTTCCTAGTACTGATGATTTAATTTCTCCATCGTCATCATAAGTACCTTCTCCAGGTACGTATTGTTCAATTATTCCTAATTTATCGCCTGGCATCACAATTTTTTCTTCATTCTCCACCATATTAAATCACCAAAGTAAGAAAAATTTCATTAATATAATAATTATGTCGATGTTTATATTTAAAAGTTAGTGTACTATCTTCGCCTGAAGAGTATTTCATCCAACTGATAATTTTCCCATTCCCTTTTATCCAATACAATTTCCAGTTCCTGTGGGGTTATCAGCGGTTTTTTATACATCTGGGAATCATCAATAGCTATTCTCGGACATGCAGTCACTACAAAAGCATCCAGATCAAAGTACGGCAGCAGCACATCAGGATTCACATTGTCAACCATTATGATAAATCCTTCCATGCCATGGTCTTTCAGCAGCTTTTTAATCTGGTTTGCAAGCTCGAGCCTATATTGGCCCTCCTTTGAAGACACGATTATTCCCCATTTTTTGGCATCCCTGGCTTTTGTGATTCTTGCAAATCTTATTCTTAAAATTCTATCGGCATAATCCGTCATTTCTCTTAATTCATTATTGTATGGATCAAGGGCATAAACGGGAGATTTTGTAAATAAATAAATGCCCAATGGGTGGAAATTGCCGCTTCCGATGAATAGATAAACTTCGGCATCCAGATTTTTAATGGAAGAAAAGTTGCATCCCAAAACCTGGCCTTTTCGTGTGCTTTTGGAAGAGCCTAAAACAACTTCCTTGCCGTTGTCTTCAAGAAAATCTTTCATTTCATTTAATAAATGCAGGTGCTGAGTTGTCGTAACCAATGCAACTCTGGAATAGTCTTTTAAGCTTTCAAGACATTTCTTCAAATCCTTTTTCACGTCAATATTTGCAAAGGCCTCTATGAAAAGGGTAGGAACTTCATATCTTATCGGCAATGGTGTGTGGCCGAAATGAATAATCAAATCAACGGAATCCTTCATTTTATAGTCGCTAACGTCGCATGCTCCAAAACAGGGGTCTCCGGATATAATTACATTAACGTCACATTCCTCTTCAATCTGGCGTGCAATGTTTACTGCCTGCATTTTAAGGCCTTCCGGGAATTGAAGGCCTACCGTTTTAACGTTTTTGGAATTGATTTTGCGGATTACCCTATCCAAATCCATATTGTATAATGACATTTTAATCTTCAATTGTTTTTTCAATGACCACTTTTCCGTCAATGACATCAAGTTTAACTATTGACAATACGTTAATGCCGGTTTCTTTTTCAACTATTTCTTTTCCCTCTCCTTTTTCGATAACGGCAACAGCGGATTTGATTTCCAGACCCAAATCTTTCAGCGTTTCTAAAAGTGCGATTAAGGTTCCGCCGGTACTTACAACATCATCAATAAGTAAAATCCTTTCGCCGGCATGCAAATCATTAATGAAAAGGTTTGAGGAACCGTATCCTGTTTTTTGATAAACTTGGGTTTCTCCTTCAAGTCCGTATTGTCTTTTACGGATTACAACAAATGGTATGTCGGTTGCAAGAGATAATGCGGTAGCTAAATGTATTCCCATCGCTTCAACAGCCACAATTTTATCAACATCCAAATCAGCATATTTATGAACTACAAGAGACAATTCACGCAACATTTTAGGGTCCATTGCAGGAACGCCATCACTTATGGGATTAACGAAATAATTATAATCTCCTTTTTTTACAACTGGTGATGCTTCCAAAGATTTTTTTACTTCCTCTAACATAGTAACCACACAAAAATTTTAAAACTTAATATAAATATAAATATATCTTAATGGATTAATAAATTTATTTAAAGTGATAATATGCTTGGAAATTTAGGTGAAAATCTCACTAACACGATGAAAAAATTAGTGGGAATGTCAGTTATTGATAAAAAAACAATAAAAGAAGTTGTTAAAGATATTCAACGTGCATTAATTCAATCTGATGTTAATATCGCTTTAGTTTTAGATTTATCTAAAAGAATAGAATCAAGGGCTCTTGAAGAGGAACCGCCAAAGGGAATTACTCCAAGAGAACATGTTATAACAATTATTTATGAAGAAATGGTAAATCTCTTAGGCAGTGAAGCTGCCGGTTTGGATATTAACGAAAGGCCTTATAAAATATTATTCCTGGGTCTTCAGGGTAGTGGTAAGACAACCACCATTGGAAAACTGTGCAGGTATTTGCAGAAAAAAGGTTTCAATCCTGCCGTAGTCTGTACGGATACATGGAGACCTGCCGCTTATGAACAGTTAAGACAGTTAACCGAAGAGATGGATGTTCCGCTTTATGGTGATCCGGATAATAAGAATGCATTGGAATTAGCTGAAAACGGGTTAAAGGAATTTAAAAATCGTAAAGTTATCATTTTCGATACTGCAGGTAGACATAAGGAAGAAGCAGATTTGATTGCAGAAATGGATGAATTGGATGATATAATCAATCCTACAGAAGCCATACTGGTCATTGATGGAACAATCGGTCAGCAGGCAGGTGAACAGGCAAAAGCTTTTTCACAGGCAACAGACATCGGATCAATCATTATAACAAAATTGGACGGTTCAGCAAAAGGTGGAGGTGCATTGTCTGCCGTTGCAGAAACAGGCGCTCCAATCAAGTTCATAGGTACCGGTGAGAGAATTGATGACTTTGAATTGTTTGACCCTGAAAGATTCATATCCAGATTGCTTGGAATGGGAGACATCAAAAGCCTAATAGAAAAGGCTGAAGAAGAAATCGATGAGGACATTGCAGAGCAAACAATGAACAACATGCTTAAAGGTAAATTCACTCTTGTTGATATGAAAAATCAGTTTGACATGATGAATAAAATGGGGCCTATGCAGCAGGTATTGAACATGATTCCGGGAATGGGTAATAAAATCCCAAAAGAGGCATCAAAGATGACAGAAGAAAAAATCCAGTCATATAAGATTATGATGTCATCAATGACTCAAGAAGAAATGCAAAACCCAAAAATAATTAAACATTCAAGAATTCAAAGAATTGCTCGAGGAGCAGGTGTAGATGAATCTGAAGTTAAAGACCTTTTAAAATATTATAATAATACTAGAAAGACCATGAAAGGATTAGGAAAACGTGGCGGTCGTTTAAGTGGCGGTGCAATGAACCGTATGATGGGTCAATTCATGAAATAAGATTAATATGCAACTTTTAGAAGAAATATTGGAAAAAACAGATGGCAAAATATGCAAACATTGTCTTGGAAGAATGCTGTCAAAAACAATTGATGGTGAAGATAATGTTTCAAGGGCAGAATCTTTAAATCTTGACCTGGATTTTGAAGAATGTATAATTTGTAATAATGTCTTTGACAAAATTAATGATGAATTATTTACTAAAATCTACGATAAGCTGGATTTTCTAAAAGTCGAATTCGATTCATTTATTGTAGGGTCTCGTATTGATAAAGAGATTAAAAAACGAGATGATGAATTCATTAAAGAATTGAATTTGGATGTTGAACCTATTAAAAAGGAGATTAACAGAATCATCGGTAAAAAATTAGAAAATGAACTTGAAAAAGAAGTCAATTTTGAAAAGCAGGATATTATTGTCAATGTTAACTTAATAAAAAATCCTAAGGTTCGAATACAAATCAATCCGATATTTATCGAAGGAAAATATAATAAGCTTGTACGCGGAATTCCTCAAACCAAATGGCCTTGCCGTAAATGTAAAGGTCGGGGATGTGAGGAATGTAACTTTACAGGAAAGCAGTATCCATGCTCAGTTGAGGAGCTGATTTCCGAGCATATATTGAAGGCCACCAATGGGTATGAAGCAAAATTCCACGGTGCAGGAAGGGAAGACATAGATGTATTGATGCTGGGTTCAGGCAGGCCTTTTGTGCTTGAAATAAAGGAACCTAAAATCAGAAAAATTGATTTAAATAGTTTAGAAAAAGAAATCAATGAAATTAATCAGGGCAAAACTCAATATCATAATTTAAAGTTTACACATAGAAACAGAAAAGCCGAAATCAAGGTGTCATCACCTGATGCATATAAGGTCTATAAGGCATTGGTTGAGTGTGATGGGGCTTATGATAAGGATAAATTAGCTATTTTATCTGAGTTGGGTGAAATCCACCAGCAGACTCCAATAAGGGTTTCACACAGACGTGCGGATAAGGTGCGTATTAAACATGTACTAGATTTGTCCTGTGAAGTCATTGATGATACCCATTTTGAGATGACCATCAAAACCGAAGGGGGATTGTACATTAAAGAACTGATTTCCGGTGATGAAGGAAGGTCACAGCCTAATGTGGCAGATAAATTGGGTGTAAAGGCAGTTTGCAAACAATTGGATGTAATTGAAGTAAGTGAAAAATAAGGCGATAATATGGGTGAAGAATTTACACATTTAACAGACAGTGGAGTACATATGGTTGAAGTTGGTGCTAAACCAGATCAAAAAAGGAAAGCTATAGCTTCAGGCAAGATATTTCTCGATGAAAATACTATTAAAATGATTCAGGATGAAGAAATCAAAAAGGGCAATGTTTTAACAACGGCACAAATTGCAGGAATTCAGGCCGTTAAAAATACTTCATCAATAATTCCTTTATGTCATCCTCTAAATTTAACGGGAATAGAAATAGATTTTGAAGTTGACACTCATGAAATCACTTGTACCTGTGCAGTCAACATGTCAGGCAAAACTGGCGTTGAAATGGAAGCCATTACAGGTGTTAGCGTAGCATTATTAACGATATGGGATATGGTAAAGGCCGTTGAAAAAGATGAGGATGGTCAATATCCTGATACCAAAATAAGTGATATTAAAGTACTAAAAAAGGAAAAAATTTAATTTTACAAAATTATTTTTTTAAAAATTTCAAGATTGATAAATATTATATACTATAAAGAAAATAATTATTATCAGTTATTTTTATTAATTAATTGAAAGGAGATATTATGGCAAAGAAAGATAATAAAATTAGTATGCCTCAAACCGGTGCAGGTTTAGTAAGGTACTTTGATGAAGAAAGTGTTGGACCAAAACTTTCTCCTGAGCATGTTTTAGTTTTAACTGTTATTTTAGCAATATTCTGTTTTGTTTTAAGATATTCAGCTTAATATTATTGTTTTTTAAAAACAATAACTACTTTTTTTCTATTTGATATTATGTTAACTAAAAGAATTATTCCCTGTCTAGATTGTGATTTGCAGGTTCCAGAAGGACGTGTTGTTAAAGGCGTTGAATTTAAGGAAATCAAGTATGCAGGAAATCCCGTAGAACTTGCAACCCGTTATTATGAGGAAGGCGCTGATGAGGTTGTCGTACTTGACATAACTGCTTCACATGAAAGGCGCGCCACCATGGCCGATGTCATTGACAGATTAACGGAAAATGTATTCATGCCAATCTGTGTCGGCGGGGGAATAAGAAAGGTTGAAGATTATATTAAAATGTTAAAGGCAGGAGCAGACAAATGCTCAACCAACACTGCGGCCATTAAAAACCCCAGCTTATTGACGGAAGCTTCCAAAGTTGTCGGTTCCCAGGCTGTCGTTATTGGAATCGATGCAAAAAGAAGATATGTCGACCATCCTGATGATGCTAAAGATAAGATAGTCATCGAAACCGAAAAAGGATATTGCTGGTTTGACTGCAGTATCTACGGAGGACGTGAATTCACAGGCATGGATGCAATAGCCTGGGCTATTGAATGTCAGGATCGTGGCGCAGGTGAAATCCTTTTAACCAGTATGGATGGGGATGGAACGCAGGCAGGCTATGACATAGAACTGAACAAGGCTATCAATGATGCAGTTGACATTCCTGTCATTGCAAGCGGCGGTGTAGGTGAGCCAAAAGATATTTTGGATGTTTTTGAAAAGACAGATGTCAGTGCAGCTCTTGCAGCAAGTATTTTCCACTTTAACCAATATTCCATTGGTGAGGTAAAGGAATACTTGAAAGAAAATAATGTGGCTGTCAGATTATGATTATTAATGCTTCAATCGATTTGGAACTGACCCAAAACTCAGGTCAGACTTCACAGCCTCCATGGAAAAAAACAAATGATTCTTACAGTGATTTGGTTTATATAAATAACAATCCTGCTATTTTTAATGTTATGCAGTCCGGTAAAAACATTGACTTTTCATACACTGGAAACGTAACTGAAGATGCAGCTGTTGAAAAGCTTAAAGAAATTTATGATTTGGATTTTGATTTAAACAAGTTTTACCGATATTTGGACAGCTATGATGAACTTAAGGATATGGCAAAGTTTTGCAATGGCTTAAGACTATTTCAAGCCAAGGACCCGTTTGAATGTGTAATTTCTTCAATATGTTCTGCCAATAATTCAATCAAACGATGGACAAAGTCAATAAGCGATATGAAAGTCAAATGGGGTCGAAATTTTAATAACCATTATTCATTTCCTGATGTTAAAATATTTAATGATTTATATTTGGATGACGAAGAAGAGCTATTTGAAACTAATGCAAATAAAAATAATAATTTAAAAGCTTGTGGTGTTGGTTACAGAGCGCCTTATATGCGAAAAGCAAGTGAAATTTTTACAGTTGAAATGGACCTTTCAGATATCCCAAAAATGTCATATGATGAGGCTTTTGAAACAATCCTTGAAGTGCCGGGAGTAGGGCCGAAGGTTGCAGATTGCATTCTTCTTTATGGATTCGGGTTTAGACAAGCCTTTCCAAGTGACGTATGGATTAAGCGCATTGTATCCCATTTATATTTTGATGGGAAAGATATAAAAGTTGAAAAAGTCCGTGAATTTGGAATGGATGAATTTGGTGAGTATGCAGGTTATGTTCAGTTATATATGTTTCATTATGCCCGCAAATCCGGTTTGATGGAAAGATTAAAATAATTTTACATCATATAAATTAATTCAATGGAAAAGAAAAATTTAATCCTTTTAATCTGTACAGTATTGTCATTTTTCACAGTTTTTGCAGTTAATGCAGTCATGGTTGTCATTCCAACCATAGCCGGCGAATTTCATATGAGCAATATTGTTCAGAATTGGATTACGATTATTTTTCTTTTGGTCGTTGCGGTAATGTCCGTTCCGGCAGGCCAGATTTCTGGAAAATACGGCCTTAAAAAAGTCACGATTTTAAGCATTATTCTTTTTATTATAATTTCCGTTGTAAATGTCTTGGTAACATCTGCAGAAGAGTTTTTAGCATGCCGTTTTGTTTTGGGAATAGCGTTATCATTTATCAATGTTACTTCCATGGCAATGGTGGTTTCTGCATTTAACCCGGAAGAGAGAGGAAAGGCTTTGGGAATTAACATTACTGGAGTCTACATTGGTTTATCATTGTCCCCTGTCCTTGGAGGAATCCTCAATTACCAGCTGGGCTGGAGGGCAGTGGTATTGTTTGGAGTTCCATTTCTGTTTGTAATATTGGCATTGCTTTTAACGAAAATCGACGAGGAATGGGTTACTTTTGAAAACATTCCCCTTGATATTAAAGGATCTGTTGCCTATGGAATAGGTATGGTACTGTTCATGTATGGCTTTACAATACTTAATAGCCTGTCTGGTGTGGTATTGACGGTTTTGGGTATAATAATATTAATCGTATTCGGATTAATAGAGCTGAGAGAGCCTAATCCGGTTTTTGATATAAGATTTTTCAAAAACCGTAAATTTTTATCTTCTAATTTCGCTTCATTGTGTGCTTATCTGGCAACTTTTGCAGTTACGACAATTCTAAATTATCATCTGCAGTATATTAAAGGTTTTAATTCACAGTCTGCAGGTATAATCCTGCTAGTTGCACCCTTATGCCAAGTTGTTCTCGCCCCGATAGCCGGAAGATTATCCGATAGGTATGTTCCGCAAATCCTTGCAGCTATTGGAATGGCATTGGGTACGATTTCACTAATTTTATTTTCATTTTTAGGCAGTGAAACGCCCCTTGAGTTTTTAATCGTATCAATGATAATATACGGTGTCGCTTTCGGACTGTTCTCCCCGCCAAATACGAATGTCATAATGAGTTCGGTTCCTCCAAAAGACACTTCGGTTGCATCTGCTGCAGTATCAACCATGCGTACCGTTGGCCAGGCAATGAGTATTGGAATATTAACATTGGTATTTGCATTTGTAATGGGTAATGTCGAGATTGTTGAGCAAAATTATCCGTTATTGATAAGCAGCTGCCAGATAACTTGCATTATTTGTGTGGTGTTATGTATAGCATCTGTATTTGCTTCACTCGTTGGAATTAAATCTGGTGATGTTTAGTATCAATATTTTACAATTCATATGGTGGAGATTTTTTCAGCGCATCTAATGATTCTAATGCTTTTTCAGATTCATTTTTTGCTTGAATTAAACTCTTTTCATAATATTCACCATCTTTTGTTAACCAGTCATAATCTGCCTGGTTTCTGATTTCTCTTAATTGTTCTAATATCTCTCCGATTTCATTTTCTGTTAAATCATTAGATTTCATTAATTCTTCGCACACTTCTTTATGAATATTTTTTCTTTTCAAAAAAATATTTTTTGTTCTTTGTTTCAACTAAATATTGTCTAGTTGAGCAAAATATTGAATAGTAATACCTTCCAATTGCTGATCGGGTAAATGATTCCTCTTTATGTGCAGATAACACATCCCCCACTTTTGAAAATTTTTTAAAATCAAACATTTAAGACACCCGGCATTATCAATAATTCCCTAAAAAGATTCATTTTTCTTTTTAATGGATATATTTCTCTTCTAAGAGCTCTGATTTCGTCTCCAATTCCATTTTTATATCTTTCGTAATCGACATTGATTATAAGGACTAGTTTTTCATAGTCAATTATTTCGGGGTCATGGCTCACATATAATTCATATTCTCCGTTTGCAAAATCCTTTTTTAAGTGAGGTTTTAAAGCATCTAGCAATATTAAAATTCCAGGATTTTTTTGTATGAATTTATGGATTTCCTTTTTGGATGTTAATGTATAGCAATTTTCTAATTGATTAAATTTATCTTCAAATAACTTTTTATCATTGTTTAATTCTTCTTTATACTTTAATTCATTAGTCATTTTAATTCCTCATAATTATATATTCTTTAATCATTTAAAAAACTTTTTATTTTATCCTATACAATATTCTAAGCCTATATGACTATTTTAATGGCGAGGTTATATTGTTTGAATTTGGAAAAATTTAAAATGATGGTATGGTGTTAAAAGATAGTTTAAGTCAACTATCTTTCTTCAACATATACTTTATTCATTTTGTCTCCTTGCTGGATTGCATCTACAACGTCCTGGCCTTTAATTACTTGACCGAATACGGTATGCACTCCATCTAAGTGAGGTTGTGGTGAGTGTGTAATAAAGAATTGGCTTCCGCCAGTGTCTTTACCTGCATGTGCCATTGATAAAGCACCTGTACCGTGTTTGTGTGGGTTTCCTTCGGTTTCACATTTGATGGTGTAACCTGGGCCTCCGGTACCGTTTCCATTAGGACATCCGCCTTGAATTACAAAGTCTGGTATTACTCTGTGGAAGGTTAATCCATCATAAAATCCTTCATTAATTAACTTTTCGAAGTTAGCTACAGTACCTGGAGCTTCGTTTGGGAATAATTCCAATTCAATATTTCCTTTATCAGTTTCAATTATTGCGACTTTCATTTAATCACCTTTTTTTATAATTATAATATAAATATCATTATTTATAAAATTATTAGTGATTAATATGAATACTAAAGAACTAATTGAAATTGAAGATAATTATTTTATTAATACTTTCACAAGACAACCTATAGTTTTAGACCATGGTGAAGGTGTAAAAGTTACAGACATTGATGGAAATGAATATATAGATATGTTTGCAGGTATTGCAGTCAATGCGTTAGGTCACAACCACCCAAAACTTGTAAAGGCAATACAGGACCAGGCAGAAAAGCTCATTCACGTTTCAAGCATTTACTATAATGGGCCTGCATTGATATATGCTAAGAGATTAGTTGATAAAACTAACTTTGATAGAATATTTTACGCAAACAGCGGTGCTGAAGCTAATGAGGGAGCCATTAAGCTGGCCGTCAAATACACAGGAAAAAGTGAAGTAATATCAACCGTCGAATCATTCCACGGAAGAACCATAATGACCCTTGCGGCAACCGGACATGAACATTATCATGAACCGTTCAGATCAATTTTACCAAAAGGCTTCATCAACGTGCCTTACAATGACATTGAAGCTATTAAAGAAGCAATTACAGAAAACACTGCAGCTATCATTGTCGAACCTATTCAGGGTGAAGGCGGTGTAAATGTTCCTGACATTGACTATCTAAAGCAAATTGAAGAAATCTGTCATGAAAAAGACATCGTATTTATTGTGGATGAAGTGCAGACAGGCTTTGGAAGATGCGGAACATTATTTGCCCATGAACTGTTCGATGTAAAACCTGATATCATGACAATGGCTAAAGGAATCGGTGGAGGAGTCCCAATGGGCGGAATTCTTGCAACCGAAAAGGTAGCCGGTGCATTCGTACCTGGAGATCATGGAACCACTTTCGGCGGAGGACCTCTAGTCTGTGCAGCAGCCAATGCAGTATTAGATGCCTTTGAAGAGGAAAACCTCCTGGATAATGTTAATGAAGTTGGCGATTACTTTATCGGAGAACTTAAAAAATTGGATAAGGAAATCATCGCTGATGTAAGAGGTAAAGGATTGATGGTAGGTTTGGAATTAACAGAACCTGGTGCAGAATATGTTGATAAACTCCGCGAAAAAGGATTTTTAATCAACTGTACTGCAGATAAAGTATTAAGGTTCGTACCTCCTTTAATCATTACTAAAGATGAAATTGATGAATTTGTAAAGGCTTTAGATGAAATACTCTAAAGTTTCTCATTTCTTTTTTTGATTATTTTTTCTAGTGATGAAGTAATATCTAGAGATTTAATCTCATTAACGCTGGCCCACATCCAGTCATCGTGCTCTTCACTTATTTTAACTTCACCTTCAATGTCTTTTGCATACATTATAAGCTGCACTGTTCTTTTATGCGGATAGTCATCCTGCACTGCCTCACAAAAGTCTCCGACTTTAACATCCAAATCAGTTTCTTCTTTGATTTCACGAACCAGCGCTTCATCAAAAAATTCTCCCTTTTCTATTTTTCCTCCGGGCAGTTCCCATTTGTGGGGATTGGTTCTTGATTTGGGATGTCTTCTCAAAACTAAAATTTTTCCTTCTTCATTTTTTACTACACTTCTCATTGTCAGTCCGTATGGTTTTTCCATGATATCACATTTTCCAGTTATTGCTATTGAATTTGTCATTAATCCATTAAAATATTATTCAAAATCGCTGGAAAAATCATTTCCTTCGCTACTTATAAATAAGATACGATACATAATTAAAATTATAATGAAACTTTTTTAGGAGTTTAAATTATGGATTTAAATATTAAAGTCAATGATAAAAACCACTTGGATATCGGTGGTGCGGATGCAGTAGATATTGCAGAAGAATTTGGAACTCCAACCTATGTTATTGATGAAAATAGGATAAGAGACAATTATAACAGATTTTATGGTGCATTTTCTAAATACTATCCTGATTTCAAAGTATTTTACGCATGTAAAGCTAACACCAATTTGGCTGTAATGAAAATATTGGAAAGTGAAGGATGCTGTATTGATGCAGTTTCACCTGGTGAAGTTTATACAGCTAAAAAATTAGGATTTGATGGTAAAAGAATCCTGTTCACTGGGAATAACATTACAAATGAAGAATTGAAATTCGTTCACGATGAAGGGGCAGTCTTAAACATAGATTCCATTTCAGCGCTTAACAGATTGGCTAAAGTCGTTGACCCTGAGGGATTAAAAATATCATTTAGAGTAAACCCAATGGTCGGTGCAGGACATCACGATCACTGTATCACCGGTGGAGTAATGAGTAAATTTGGTATTATGGATTCAGAAGCTGTTGAAGTTTATGAAATGGCTAAAGATTTAGGATTCAATCCAATCGGTATGCACTCCCACATCGGTTCAGGAATCTTGGATCCGGAACCGTTCAAATTAGCTATTGAATCAACAATGGACATTGCAGGAAAAGTTCACCAGGAAGCCGGAATCGACTTTGAATTTGTTGATTTTGGTGGAGGTGTCGGTGTTCCTTACACTCCTGAAGAAAATATCGTTGATTTGGACAAATTCGCAGAAGTCAATGTCGGATTATTCAAAGAGAAATTGGAGCAGTATGATATGGGTTCACCTACAATGTATCTTGAACCTGGCAGATTCTTGGTCGCTGATGCAAGCGTACTTTTAGTAACAGTTAACAGCGTAAAACAAAGCTACAGAAAATTCATAGGCGTAGATGCAGGTTTCCACACTCTATTAAGGCCGGCAATGTATGATTCATACCACCATATTGTAGATGCAAGCAAAATGGATGCTCCTGATACCCAGGAAGTTGACATTGCAGGAAATGTATGTGAATCCGGTGATTTATTTGCACGTGACAGACCAATGCCTGACGTGGAAGAAGGAGATGTCTTGGGAATATTGAATGCTGGTGCTTACGGATTTACAATGTCTTCAAATTACAATTCAAGACCATTGGCCTCTGAAGTATTGGTAACTGATGGTGAATGCCAAATTGTCCGTGAAAGACAAACATTTGAAGATTTATTTGCACAGCAAATAATTCCAGATCATTTAAAATAAGTTGATTATTATGTTAGATTTAAAAGGATTGAAATTTTCTAAAATGCACGGTATAGGAAATGACTTCCCAATCATTGATGAATCAAAAGGTGAAGTGATTCCCGAAGCTGACAAACCGGAAGCATGCAGGATATTATGTCACAGAAACTTCGGTGTCGGTGGAGATGGAGTATTGTTTGTAGAACCATCTGACGTTGCTGATATTGGATACAGAATGTTTAATCCAGATGGAAGCGAAGCCGAAATGTGCGGTAATGGTATTAGATGCTTCGGTGATTTTGTTTACAGAAAAGGAATTTTAAAACAGGAAAAAATGACTGTTGAGACAAGAGCTGGAATAAAAACCATTGAAATCACATTGGAAGATGATGAACCTGTTCTATTTAAAGTGAATATGGGAACATCAACTTTTAAGACTCCTGAAATCCCAATGACTTCAGATAATGATGAGTTCATTGATGGAGAACTTGAAGTGCTGGATACAACATTTAACGTTACAGCCATCAGTGTCGGCAATCCCCATGCAATAATATTTGTCGATGATGTTGAATCTGTTGACATCAATAAGTATGGTCCGGCCATTGAGGCTCATGAAGTTTTCCCTGAAAAAATCAATGTGCACTTTGTTGAGGTTATAAGTAAAAACGAAGGTAAAATGATTACTTGGGAACGTGGGGCTGGCGTTACACTTGCTTGCGGTACTGGTGCAACTTCAACAGCTATTTCCGGTTTCAAATTAGGATTATTCGATGAAAACGTATTGCTTCATTTGCCTGGTGGAGACTTGAACTTCACGATTTATGAGGAAAATGATGAATTAGGTGCTTTCATGGAAGGTCCTGCAAAGCTTGTTTTTGATGGAGAATTCTAATCATTCTCCTTTTTTAATTATATTAAATATCCATTAATCAACACAATATCTTCGAAAAAATAGTGTTCTTTTTTTGCAATTTCAGCTATAAATCCAAGTTCATCAAGACGGTTCAGTGTTTCGTCATTGTCCGACAATGAAGACTGAATCAGCTGGACAATTCCACCATCATTTAAATGATTTTTCACTTCATTTAAAAATAAATCTATAACTTTCCTACCATTTAATCCACCGTCAAATGCATAATTTAGATTGTCATCTAAAACTTCACCTTCTTCGGTCGGTAGATATGGAGTATTGAATAAAATTACATCAAACTTTCTTTCTTTAATGGGTTCAAACAAGTTTCCAAAGATCAGTTCAATGTTATCGATATTATTGGCCTTAAAATTAGATTCTGCCAGCATGATGGCATCAAAATTAATGTCTGTGGCAGTCACTTTATCAGTTAGCTTGGAGGCATACATTGCAACGATTCCTGACCCAGTACCGATTTCCAAAACGCTTTTTCCGTATTCTATCTCTAAATTCTCCGCAAGCAAATAACTGTCCTCTGCGGGAACATAAACATTTTCGTTTGTGTTAATTATAAAATCCATATCAATCATTGAAAATAGGGTTAAGTTCTTTTGAAACAAATAATATTTCTTCAGGGTTCAGTGTGATAACTCTTTTGGTTAAATATTCATTAAGCTTTTCATCAGAAATGTCATTGAGCCTTTTTTTAATTTCCTTTTTGTCCAGGTTGCTTACAATATGTCTTGAATCAATTAATGCATTTTTAATTTTTTTATTCCGGTGCTGGAATAGTGCCTTGCAGAATTTTGAATAGGAATCAAAATCATCACAATCTAGCTCGGATTCCTTGGGAGTTAAGCTCATAACGACAGAATCGATTTTGGGCTTGGGAATAAAGCTTTCACAGCTCACATCAGTCAGTTTTTTGACATCACATTTAAAATAAAGCATAGCCGAAAGTCTGGAATAGTTTTTGCTTCCGACTTCACCGTTCATTCTTTCAGCAAATTCTTTCTGATACATTAAAACGGCTAAATCAAAATTATAATCTAAAAATTTGAATGTAATGGGTGATGATATTTGATAAGGTAGATTAGATACTATCTTATTGAATTTTGGAAATTCAATTTTCAATGCATCCTCATTAATGAGCTCTACATTATCAATTTTCTCCTCTTTTAAGCGCTGTTCCAATATTTCACAGATATTGGAATCTTGCTCAATAGCTATTACTTTTTTAGCCTTTTTGGCTAATTCTATTGTAAGTGTACCGATTCCCGTACCAATCTCTAAAACAACATCTTCCTTTGTTATGTTTCCAAAATTAATAATTTGATCACGTTTATTCCTATCAATCAAATAATTTTGTCCAAGATTTTTATTTAATCGTATTCCATATTTGTTTAGAATGGATTTTGTCGTTTTAGATAATGATTCGTTACCGTCACTATTCAAGTTATCACTTTTATCTTTTATTCCTGCTTTGAGCATTTCTAGGAATAGGGGTAAATAAATAATATTTTTGTTTACCTTTTTTAACTGTTGTATTATCCAGTTCCTGTTTTACACGATTAACAATCATGCCAACAGGATCGGATATTGCAGGAACTCTTTGAGTAATATCTTCAAAGCTTTCAAATTCTTTTTTCTTACGCTCTTCGATAATTTCCCACATGTATTTTTTACCGATTCCCGGAAGCAATTCCAGTTGATGTAATCTTGTATTGACAGGGCCGGCATTATTGAAAAAGCTAACGAATTCATCTTCTCTTGAAATAACGATATCTTTAATTGCATATTCAAGTTCTATTCTACTTGTAGCAGTTAAATTTTCAAAATCTAATTTTCCAAGGACTCTATAAATTTTATCTCTTTTTCCTTTTCCAATATAAACGGTATCTTGAATTTCTAAATCAACACCCTTTTTCGGGGTTAATTCTAATAAAGTGAAGTAATCAGTACCAATAGCTTGAGCAATAGCTTTTCCTTTAAACTTAGACATGTCAGATTGAACATATCCTAAACTAAGATAATCCAAGATAACTGCATTGTCTTCAGTTTTTTGAGGAGGGTTTTTTCTTTTATTATTTCTTTTTTCCATAATTATCACTTCACTATTTTTTAAAAATCTAATATTTAATTTAATGTTTAATAGTAATAAATATATCTAAAAAAAGTAGTTTAAAAAAGTATTGAAAAGAATAGTAAAAAAACTATTCTTCAGGGAAATATTGATTTAAGATATCAAGAATTTGTTCCATTTCTTCTTTGCTTATTTGTGTTGGTTCTTTAGCGAAAATTAATCTTAAATCAGATAAATCTTGTGGAATTAAATCTGCAATATGTACAGCAACTTTGTGCCTTAAACCAATTTTGGTTTCAAGTTCCTCAACGATTTTTTCTGTATCTTCAAGAGAAAATCTTGGAAATCTTGCAAGATGGTTTAATGTAACATTTTGCTCATAATTTAATTCATAGTTTTGAGAAAATTCTTCCAGAGTATCTTTAACTTCAGCTCCGGTTATTTCCTCTTTTTTAATGATGTTTTTACCAATCATTTAAATCAGTTTTGTAATTTTAAGTGGTCAGGTCTAACAATTAATTCTTTTGCTTTGTTTCCTTCTTTTAAAGCGATTAAATAAGCTTTACCTTTGGTTCCAACAATTTTACCAGTTTTGCCGTGGAATCTTGAGTGTGGTTGACCTTTTTGAATACTTGGATTAATAATAATGTGAACTAAATCTCCTTCTTCAAATTTTTGGAATCTGTTTGTAATAGGATTAGTTCTTCCTTTTCTTTCGACTTTAGTTAATTTTTTTCTTGATCTGCTTTTAAATCCTCTTGATCTTTGCATTTTTATTACCTCGATTTGTTAATGCACTGGGTATTAATTAAGTCTATGTTATCAGCTACCTAGTATCAAAAAAGCCCATAAATACTAGTAACATAGTGTATGAAAATAATTTTATCATCAGTGATATGATAATAGTATAATTTATATTTAAAGATATTAATATACTTTTAGTTTTTTGCCATATTATGTTGATGATGGAAGTGATTTTAAAAAAATGGTGTGGAAGATAACTGCATTTAGTTATCTTCAAATCTTCTTCTGTCAATTAATTCTTGACGTTTACCAGGGTTCCAACCACCAGATGCAGATTTTGCACGACCTACTTGTTGTACGTATCCGGTAATTCTGTCATACCATTCTACATCTTCACTTTCACCGCAAGTTGGACAAGTGTGGTTTAATCCTTTCATTAAAGTTTTACATTTTAAACAGAAACTTAAAGCTGAGCTGTATGCCCAGAAACCGATATCGGATTTTCTTGCAATTTTATTTGTTAAGCTCATTAATGAATCAGGGTCAGAGTATGATTCGCCCATGAATGCATGGAAGATGTGTCCACCAGGAGTTAATGGGTGATATTGCTCTTCTATTTTGATTTTTTCAATTAATGATGCGGAAGTGTCTACTGGCACATGAGATGAGTTTGTGTAGTAGTTGGCATTGCCGTCTCCCTGCACGATAGCTTGATCTCCGAATTGTTTTTTATCAAGAGTTGCAAATCTGTAAGCAGTAGATTCTGCAGGAGTTTGCAATACAGACCATCTGAGTCCAGTTTCTTCTTTTAATGTATTTGCTCTTTCATTAATGTATTCAAGACATTTTATACCAAATTTATTAGCATCTGGGTTTTCAATACCTTCGCCGAATAGGGATAATAACATTTCATTAAGTCCAACAAAACCAAATGATAAGGTTGAATTTTGGATTCTGTAGTATGAATCTTCAGCTACTTGTTGTTTTAAGAATGGTAAAATGTGGAAATCATTTAAACATTTTAAACCTTGTTCTCTTCTAAGCATTAAGGTTTCAGTAGCCAAATCCATGTATTCGTCCAAGTATTCAAATACTTGGGTTTCGTCTTTGGATTGGTATCCGATTCTTGGGAGGTTTAAGGTTACGTATGCAAGGTTACCTGTTCTTAAACAGTCTTGGTCCCAGTCACCGGTCCAGTTGTCTTGTAAACAGGTTCTGCAGCCCATGTAATTTGCCATGTCTCCTCTGTATCCTGCTAACATGTTAACAAAGTATGATGAACCGTATTTTGCGGATAATTCATGAACTAAACGGATGTCGTCTTCATATTCGCTTTTCATGGTTTCTTCACGTAGTGTGTAAATGGTATTTGGGAACAAATGAGGTTTTCCTTCATTGTCTCCTTCAAGTAAAGTTTCGGTGAATGCTCTTTGAATCAATCTGGTTTCTTCTTCAAAGTCACCATATGTTCCAACTACTTTTCCTTTTGGACCATATGCTGTTTCATCTTTTAAGAAGTTAGGAACTCCGAATTCCAATGCCATACTTGTAAATGGTACTTGTGATCCACGAGCTGCATAAGCCATGTTCAAGTTATAAATGAGCATTTGAACGGACTGTTTGATTTCATCGTAGGTTCTTCCTCTTGCAAACGGTGCTACAAACACGTTCCATAAGGACATTCCTTGTCCACCGGACATGTTTTGCTGAGCTGCAAGCATGATTTCGCCAGTGTGGTTCATTAAGGTTTCCATGTGGTTTGGTGCACCTGCAATGGATGTGTGGTCTCCGGTACCGTCTACTTTAAGTCCGTATTTGATGAAGGTTCTTATATCATGTTGCATACAGTTTAATGGCCTTCCTGCGAAGAATTCCAAATCGTGGATGTGGATATCACCGGACATATGTGCATCAGCCAAGTTTGCAGGAAGCATTTTTAATAATGCGTATTGTTTCAATGCTTCATCTGCCACATGCTTATGAATACTTTCCGGGTTGTGAATCATGTTAGCGTTATCTCTGTTACCGTTTTCAATTAAAGAGGTAATGTTATAAACAGGGATACCTAAACGAGTGTAACGGCTTCTTAAATCTTCTAATCCGTATTCGACCAATTTTGTGTTGACGATTTCCCTTATCATTGGTGCAGTCAAGTATTCAACATTTAATTTTTTGAGTTCTTTCCAGGTTTCTGTTGCTATTTCAAATGCTGTTTCTTGGCTTGCGCCAGTCTCTTCAATTAAAGTGTTGGCGATTTTAGATAAATCGAATGCTTCAATAGTGTCTCTTGAAGTACGTACTTTCAATTGAGTACTTGCTAAGTATTTGTTTGCAATTTCACCATCAATGTCTTCTAGACATTCGTATACTATTTTTTTAATTTCTTTGGTTGTAATTCCATCATATAATTGTGATACAACTGTTGCTACAATTTTATCGGATTCAAAGAATGGGGTTTCAACCATCACTAATGATTTCATTAATTTTTCGTAACTGAATCTTTCTTTTATTCCGTTATTTTTCTCCACATTAATTTTAACGGATTTATTTAGATTGTTTATAATTTCTGAACTTTTTTCCATTTAACACACCATTTTTTAGTTAATTTCGATTAGTAAAAAAAGTGATAGGGCAAGCTATCTACTACTAATCACTTAATTATAATATTGGTAAGTACTTGTATATAGATTGTTCGTGTTTATACGAACAATTTTTTTACCATATTATGCAATTAATAATTATATTAATTAATATAGTTTTGACTTGTCCGAGAGCGTCTGACAAGTAATATTTGTCCTTTAGAAAAATACGTCTAAAGAGCTTTGTTTTGATTTATCACTTTCAAATAAAGAATTGATACCAAATTCTTGAATCTCCAAACGTTGCTTTAAATACGGAGACACAGGGTACCTGTTAACAAGATCCTGTGAAATTCCAAGATACTTTTGAACAGATCCTTTCGAAACTGAGAGAATAAGATTTCCTCCACATTTTGTACATTTTCCCGTTAGTGGTATTCTTCTGTATTTTGAATTACATTTTGTACATCTTACTTTTTGCTTGGAGAATGCCCTTGAATTACCCATGATATCTGGAAGGAAATGTGATGACAACACTCTTTGAACGACATCCCTTTGGTCAACAGCCCTGATTTTTTCTGCAAGTTCAATCTGGGCTTCAACCTTTTCTTTCATTGAAGGCAATCTCTTATAAAGACAAAGCGTTGGACCGGCATGAATGCTTGAGGTGTGATGGGAAAACATCAATCCCTCATACTGCTCCGGTGTTCCCAAATGCTTTTCGACATTGTCAATCAAATCCAAAACCTCGGCAGGTTTTAGGGGGTCTTTTGTCTTATCATAGAACTCAACAGGAAAACGTTCATAAATGTCCAGGTTGTGTGATTCGTCATCGATTTCTTCGGGATCGATTCTTGAAGATAAAACCAATGGAGCATCCATACTTCCTCCTCTGGTATTAGGCAAGTAAGTCTTTGAAAAGTTAATTAACGCATCTAAAAGCAACATTACAGCATCTTCATCACTATCACAGTTTCTACGTTTTGCAGAATGGAAATAGGGGTGAGCATAACATCCTAAAGCTTTTGTAAATCCAATAATACGACCTAAAACTCCAGCAGATGTGTGGGGAGCAAGCCCTGCAATCAGATGGCCAATCAAATCGGTTTTGGTCTTAACGTTATAGAAACTGTCCATACCATAGAATTTGGTAAGTTCATCATCAATAAAGTGGGAGGTATTGACCAAATATTCCGCACAGTTGTTTGAAATGACAACGTCCTGCACCTTCAATTCTATAATTTGGTTCTCATTTTCAATCGGATTTCCATAGCAGTCATTTTCATAGCCCATTTCCAGGAGCTTTTCAACACTAACCCCAATTTCCTTTGGAATGAAGTGGGTCAGCGGCAAATCTGTAGAATCGTGACGTATGGTACCATCTTTAAAGGTAAACACTTCATTTTTGGATCTTAATATTCCTTTTTCCAATGGTTCGGGAAGTTTTAATTCTGATATCATACCCACTACAGCTTTAAATTTATCAACTTTTCTTACATTAACGTTATCGGATGCCTTTTTAAGCATTGATGCTAAATTGATTTTTTTATTTTCAGGTCTTCCCTTTTCTGTTGGAGAACCGCATTTAGGACAGATTGAACTGAATGACATCAGCCTGCAATCGGGATTTGTACATTTTCTTCGTGACAGTTCGACTTGTATAGTACCTTTCTTGGCTGCATTGGCGACAAGTCTTTGGGCTCCGCCATAGGTTCCAATCGGGAACAGTCCGTGAGGTGCAGGTTTCATAAGTCTTTCTTTTGATTTTTCAGGCCTTCCTACACGGGTACCGATATATGCAGGAGCTTTATTTTTAATTTCAATGTTCGAAATTTCATTTAAAGCTTCTATTGTAGTATCCCTTTTAGGCAATCGGTCTACCAGTGTTGCAAGAAGGGCATAGGAATTATCAGCATCTATGATTATTTCGCCATTGCGGACAATGTGGGGAACACCAATCATTTCAAGTGTTCTTTTAGGATAGGATAACCTTAATTTAATTCCTTCCTTTATGCTATAGCTGTCTTTGCATTCCATCAATAAATCATATAATGAATTCAAGTCATCAATGGTCACATCATTATAGCAATAAGTGTATTTCGGATGGAGGGGGATATCGTATTTTTTAGATAATTCAAAAGCCTCTTTAGCAGGTAAATAATCATATTCAAGACGACCTAAGTCAAGATTATCATCTTCTGAATAGTTCTCGCTCGCCTTTAAAAGTCCAATCCACCATTCTTCACACCATCCTGAAGGATAAAGCGGTTGGTTATTTCTTAAGAATTCACCGAATGCAACTAACATGTCTCCCAAGAATAATATCTCGACAACATCTTTTTTAAGCTCACGGGCTTGTTTAACGCTGTTGATTATTACAACATCGCCATTTTTAAGCTTAACGGTTGGAGCTTCTATTGAATCAACCGGCACTACACAATTTCCTTTTCCAGGATATTCAATTTTAAGCTGTGTTCCGACAGCCAAAAATTCAAGCAACGCCATGGTTGCCGGATGAACGCCCATTGTAGCAAGACCTGTATTTCTTGATCTGCCATATCTTAATCTGAAACCTCCTTTTTCAGAAGGATGCCCCAATACTGGCCTACCTCCAATAATATCTTGAATATATTTTGGTTCATGAACAATTTCGGATTCTTCAGATGATTCGGAAGATTCTTCTTTTTTCGGTTTGGAATATTCAGTAAGCCATTCCCAATTGAGATTGAGCTTATTTGAAATCTTATGTATCTTTTTGGATTTCTGTATAACTCCTTCAACCATAGCCAATAATGCTCCTCCACGGATATTGTTCGTTTCAACACGTTCCAAATCTCTATGTGATACTTCAACGGCATCAGTTTGCTCACCAGTAACCTCAACAGGGATATGGGTGGCAGCAAATCTTACTTCTTCAGGCGTTGGAGAGTATTGGAGGTTGGTCACTTCAGATTCATAAAGCTCAACTTCCTCTACATAACGCTCAATTTCATCTTCAATAGGTTTAAATTCATCAATATTAATAGCTTGTCTAATTTTATCTCCAAGCAATACTGCAAGTGCAGCTGCAGTACCTCCAGCACTTCTGATTGGTCCTGCAAAATAAACGGCGATATATTTTGTAGAATCAAAGTTTTCTTTAATCTTAACTTGTGAAATACCTTCCAAAGGAGCGGCCACTACACCTTCTGTTAAAATAGCCAGAGCGGTTCTTAATGCCTGGTCGCATCTTTGTTCTTCATCATAATCTGCTTTTTCACCATGCAATTCAAATTTTGATGATGCGATTTCAGCAGCAATTTCAAAAGCAACTTCTTCTCTAGAAATATCTTTCTCTAATTCCTTAATACGTTTAGCTACTCCTTCAGGACCAACAAGCCCTTCAACTCTTTCGGCTAAATCCTTTGCCAGGGGAACTTCTGTTTTAGTTTCAACATCAAGTCCTTTTGAACGAGCTTCGTTAGCTATCTTGTATAATTCACGTGTTTCAGCTTCTAATCTGTCAAAATAATCCATAATATCGCCGTGGTTTTTTAAAATTAGTTTGTTATTATATGTATATTTCGAACTATATTAAATTTGGGGAAGTGCACATGTGTGAAAAAATAACATTAATAAATAATAAACTTCGGATATAATAAAATAAATTTAAATATTTAAAAAAAGAAATGTTTATTTTACATGGACTGTCGAACTTAAAAATTTTACATTGCTTTTAGTGGTGTTTAAAATGGATGATGAACCGGTAAATAAATTATATGGAAATAAAATGAAATTGGATTTTACTAAATTAGGTAAAAAATCTAATAAAGAGCCTTCAACAACTGTTGAAGTTAAAAAAGAAAATTTAAAACCACAACCTGAGATTAAACCTTCTGTTGAAGAAGTGGTTGATGATGAACCTGTTGAAGAGGTTAAAGAAGAAATTGTTGAAGAGGCTTTAGATGAACCTGTTGAAGAGGTTGTTGATGAACCTAAAGAAGTGGTTGATGAAGAGCCAAAATCTAAAGATGATGATTCTAAAATATCTCAATTAAAAGATGAGTTGAAGGAAAAAGAATCAAAATTAAAAAACCAATCAAATGAGTTAAATTATTTGACTAACACCATAATTCCTGATCTTAAAAAGGAAAATTCAAAATTAAAATCTCTTAAAATTGAATTAACTAATGCTTTAGATAAAGCTTCCAGAAAATATTATGATCAGCTTGATATCAATGAGGATTTAAGTAATCGTATTGGTGAATTGGGTGCAGATAGTGCTGTTAGCAAAGCAAGAACCGATAGGTTAGAATCCGAATTGGAAACTATTAAAGATAAATATGAAGCAAAAATCACATCTTTAAAAGAAAGAATCAGTGATTTGGAATCATCAAATGTTGATGAATTAGAAAATACTAATCAAAAATTAAGAGATAATTTACAAGCATCAAATGAAGAATTGGATGATTCTAAAAAAGAAAATGATAAGCTTAAAGCAGAAATTGACGATTTAAGAAAAAAACTCATTGAGATGGGTGATTATAAAGATGAAGTCGATGAAAAAGCTCAAAAATCCATCGATAAATTAAAAGAAGAAATCGTATCCCTTAAATCTGATTTAAAAATTAAGCAGAGTAATTACGACAAGCTATCAAATGAATCTCAAAAATCCATTTCTGATTTAAGAAACCAAATTGAGAAACTTAAAAAAGATGCTGAAAATCAGTCTAGCAAAGGCGGATTTTTAAACAGATTCAAATAAAGATGATTAATTAATTAATCATCTAAAACTTTTTTTTTATGAATGATGATTCTTATTTTATGGAATTAGCTATTAAGGAAGCTCAAAAATCTTTAAAAGAGGGCGGAATTCCAATAGGTGCTGTCCTTGTAAAAGATGGTGAGGTAATCTCTAAAGGCCATAATAGGCTGATTCAAAAGGGTTCTGTAATTTTGCATGCTGAAATGGATGCAATTGAAAATGCAGGGCGATTAGATTATGAAGATTATATCAAATGTACATTATATACTACTCTTTCTCCGTGTCCAATGTGTTCTGGCGCCATAATATTATATAACATACCTCGTGTCGTTATAGGTGAAAATACTACATTAATGGGTGCTGAAAACTTACTTAAATGTAATGATGTTGATGTTATTGTTTTAAATGATTTAAGGTGTAGGGACTTATTTTTGGAATTCACTTGCAATAACTGTGAGATATGGGATAAAGAGCTTGCAAAAGTAGGAAATACTACAGAGGTTAAATAATGGAAGTCATTGTAACTGATGAGAGGGATGAAAGATTTATAGAATTTTGCAAATCATTCGGTTGTTTTCTGGATGAACCTCAGATAGTTTTGCTTTTGCTAAATTATGAATCTGCGGTAGGGTGCGCCAGCTTTAAAATATTTGATAAAGATTCTATTGAAATCATAAGCTTGTTTGTTGACGCTAAAAACCGTGAAGAGATTTCATATAAGTTAATAAAACAACTGGAAAAAATAGCCATTGACTTGGAATTCAAATCTTCTTATGCCTTTTTGGATGAGGATGACCTGCTTTTGGACATTTTTAAAAAACTGGATTATCAGATAGTCAGTAGTGACGGCGAAATATTAATAAAAAAAGAGTTTAGAAGCTTAATTTAAGCTTCTTTTCTTAGTCTTTTAACAACAAAGTCTTTATCTAAGGATAGTAAGAATGATGCTGCTCTAGGGCCTTGTTTTTGACCAAGTATCATTTTATAAATTGCCTGGAAACCTTTTTGTGGTTTTAAGCCTTGACCTTCTAAGATTTCATACATCGCGTCATGTAATTCTGCTGCATCATTGAACTCAGTTGTTTCAATCAGATTTGCCAAATCACTTAAGAACTGATCTTGATCTTCTGTTAATGGCAATTTAGGAACACTTTTTTCTTGTACTTGGAATTTAACGAATTTAGGTGCATAAGTATCTAACCAATATTTCACATTATCGACACGTTGCCTGTATTGTGATAGTTCAGCTTCACTCAAATCACCAAATTCCTTATTCTCAAAGCTTTTGGTTAATTGTGAGTTTCTTTTTAAAATTCCAAATATTTTCTCTAAATCGTCACCAGCAATCTGATAAGCGTTAACTAAGAATCTGAATGGTGGTCTGAATGGAAGCGGTTCACCAACATTGATTTGAGCGATTTCATATATTTCCCTGAATTTTTTATCCTCTTTTTCGGATGGTGCTTCTTCTTCATTATAGAATACTTTTTCCACTTTATCAAACTGATCAATGAAGTCTAGATATGGCATTTTTGGTGAGAAATCTTTAGCTTTCATAGGTTTTGATCTAAATAAGTAGTAGTTAAGGCTTTCAGCCGGACCAATTTTCAACCATTCATCCGGTGCAAAGAACACTCCATGGGATTTACTCATTGCTTCACCGTCAAGTGTAATCCATTCATATGGCACAGGATAAGGTGCAGGATAATTGAATATCTTTTCGGAAATTACACTACTTACATCGTAAGATCCTCCGCTGGCAGCATGGTCTTTTCCAAATGGTTCGCAGGTGGTTCCGAATATTTTCCATCTTGCCGCCCATTCAACTCTCCAGGTTAATTTACCGTTTCCGGATTTTATGTCCATTTCACCATCATGTCCACATTCACATCTGTATTTGACGGTATCTCCATCGTAATCATAAGCGTAAGTTGTATTAACACGGCCACATTCATCACAAATAGGGTTATATGGTAACCAGTCATCGCCTAAAGGTTCTCTTCTGTATTCATTGAATATTTCTTTAATTTCATCTACTCTTTCAAATGCGGTTCTTATGTAATCATTATAGACTCCACTTTTATACATTTCAAAACCGGATTTGGCTTCCATTTCGATACCATAATCTTCCATAACTGAAAGCAACGGCTTTTCAAAATGTTCCACAAAATTGGCACAACAGCCGTCAGGACATGGAATCATTGAGTATGGCATTCCCAAGTATTTGTCGTAGTCTTCCGGAAGGGGATATGGGACTTTTCTTAAAGGATCGTGGTCATCCGCAATCCAAATTGTTTTAGCTTTTTTACCTTTTTCCCTTAATTTTTTTCCTATTGCATTTGCTATAAATATATCACAAGAGTTTCCAATGTGTATTGAACCAGATATGGAAGTTCCACTCGCTATAATATGTTCTTCCACATCTCTTTTACTTAATTCATTAGCTATATTTTCAATCCAATGTGTCATCTAATTCACCGTTATATAATAAAAAAATTATCTTAAAAATTAGTATAATTTAATTTATTGTAAGTAGTCATATAAAAAGATTAATTATTATTTAAATAATATTTCAAAGTTTTTAGAAATAATTTTAAAATTAGTAGGAGGTATGTTAAAATAAAAAAGAAAAATAGATTAAAAAAATCTATTTAATTAAGTCAGAATCAGATTGGTCTAACCATTCGTTAACGATTTTTACTGCACAGTAATTTCCGCACATGGTACAGGTGTCCTCTTCTTCAGGAGGTCTTTCATCTCTTTTTGCACGTGCAGCTTCCGGAAACATTGCACATTCATATTGTGCTTCCCAATCTAATTTTTTCCTTGCTTCTGCCATTGCCAAGTCTTGTGATCCGTCAATTTGGCCGCTTGCTAAATCTCCAGCATAAGCTCCAATTTTAGTTGCAATGACTCCTTCTTTTACATCTTCTGGAGAAGGTAAAGCCAAGTGTTCTGCAGGGGTTACATAACAGATAAAGTCTGCTCCGGCTTTTGCAGATGATGCTGCTCCAATTGCAGATACGATGTGGTCGTAACCTGGCGCTACATCACATACAATAGGTCCTAACATATAGAATGGTGCATTGGAACACATTTTCTTTTGAATCATGACGTTTGTTGGGATTTCATTGATTGGAATGTGGCCCGGTCCTTCAATCATACATTGCACACCTGCTTCACGGGATCTGTCAATCAATTCTCCTAAAATAATCAATTCTTGTATTTGGGCCCTGTCTGTTGAATCAGCAATGGATCCTGCTCTCATACCGTTTGCAAGGGAAAGAACTACATCATGCTCTTTTGCAATATCTAAAACATAATCGAAGTTTTTGTATAATGGATTTTCCTGTTCGTTTTCTACAATCCATCCTGACATGAATGATCCGCCTCTTGAAACAAGTCCTGTTACACGGCCTTGTCTTTTGAGTCTGGTTAAAGTTTCAATGTTGATACTACTGTGGACAGCCATGAAGTCTATACCGTCTTTTGCTTGTTTTTCGATGGTGTTGAATAAATCATCTTCAGTCATGTAAATTACAGATCCGTCTCTTCTGATACTTTCAATTGCTGCCTGATAAACAGGTACGGATCCTACTGGGAGTGGGGACATGTCAAGAACTCTGTTTCTGATGACATCCAGGTCTCCGCCAATACTCAATTCCATTAAACAGTCTGCACCGTTGTCAATTGCAATTTGGGCTTTTTGGACTTCTTCATCAAAGTTTACAATGTCTGTTGAAGTTCCAACAGTTGCATTTACCTTTGTTCTGAGTCCTGCACCAATACCTGCTGCCTCAATCTCTCGGTTAACGTTACTTGGAATAACAATAGTCCCTTCGGCTACTGATTTTAAAATAAATTCTTCTGAAACATTTTCTATTTCTGCCACATGTTTCATTTCATCGGTTAAAATACCTTTTTTTGCATCACTTATTTGTGTCATTATTACCACTCAATTATTTTTTACTTAAATCAAAATTATTTGATTTTAAAATCATTTTAGTTTGATATTAATCCTTTTTGTATTAATGATATTTAAATTGATTGATTCCAAATCTATAAAATTTGATAAATATAAAATAAGCTTTAAAATAATGTTGTCTGTTTAGTGTTATTTTTTGAGGGCATTTCATGAAGATAAGAAAATATTTTATTGGGTCTATTCATAATTCCTGCATCATTTGTTCTTCTGTAGAAAATTCTCATTAATTTTGAATTATTTGGGCTTGGAACATGATAATTGCTTTTAAAATGGGTTATGTATTTGTCTTTTAAGCCAGGAAAGTTTTCATCCAGTTTTTTATAAAAATAGTCTCTATTTCCATCTCTTAGGGTTAATCCCATTTCAAAGGACAGTATTCCTTTAACGTTGCTATCGATGCAGTAATCAAGGATTTTATTTATGTTTTCTTCAGTATCATTAATGAAAGGTAAAATTGGACATAACCAGACAACAGTTGGAATATTGTTTTTATTCAATGTTTTCAAGACTTCCACCCGTCTTTTAGTCGAACAGACATTGGGTTCCAGTATTTTGCATAAGTCTTCATCTGCAGTAGTTAATGTCATCTGAACAACGGATTTGCTGTTTTCATTGATTTTTTTAATTAAATCCAAATCCCTTAAAATCAAATCAGACTTTGTAATGCATGTAAAGCCATGCCCATATTTATATATTAGTTTTAAGGCATTTCTTGTATATTCAAGTCTTTTTTCAATCGGCATATATGGATCGGCCATTGAACCGGTACCGACCATCACTTTTTTGCGTTTGTTTTTCAGTGATTTTTTCAGTAATTCCAGGGAATTCTTTTTGACTTCAATGTCTTCAAATTCGTGGTTCATCTGATATATGTCACTTCTTGAATCGCAGTAAATGCAGCCGTGAGTGCATCCACGATAAAGATTCATTCCATTATTCGGTGATAGTATTGTCTTAACTGTGGTGTAGTGCATAAATATCAAAAAATAAGTTAAATGAGTTTAATAAAACTCATTCATTCTTTCAAATGCGTCATCAAAGCTAGGTATGTTAGTTTGACAACCTTGATGTTCAATAATAAATGATGAAACGGCTGATGCGAATTTAGCGGATTCTTCCAAAGACTCTCCATTTAAGAATCTGGATAAAAATCCTGCCCTATAGGAGTCTCCGGCACCAGTTGGATCAACTACATTAACATCAATTGCATCAATTTTTATTTTATCTTCGCTGGAATATATTTCGCTTCCATTAGCTCCGCAGGTTTTAACAATTATTTTAGGACCTAATTCTCTTAACCCGTTCAAATCAGTTTCGAGTGAATCCATAATTCTTTCGATTTCATGATGATTTCCGAAGAGAATGGTTGCGTTTTCAATAACTTCTTTTAATTTTTTAGTATCATACATTCCTAAATCTTGCCCCGGATCAAATGAAATAAGCATGTCTTCATTTTTAGCCTCTTCAGAACATTTCCAATTAAATTCAGGATCTCCAGTCGCCAAATGCACAGCTTCCGCATCTTTTATGGCAAGACTTGGTGCTTTACTTTCAGCAAATTCTTTTGCAGCACCCCAATAGAAATAACTAATTTGGTCTGAGTTGTCATCGGTTAATACAAAAGCAGTTGGGGTTTTTTCTCCAGGAACAATTATCAATGAATCTGTGTCAATTCCTAGATTTTCCATATGTTCATAGTATTCGGTCTTTTTAAAATCTCCACCAACAGCTGAAACTAAAGAGGTTTTTAATCCAAGGTTAGCTCCAACACATGCAACATTGGCTGCTGCCCCACCATTAAAAGTTTTCATATCTGTTATTGGGGATGAAAAGTTTGCTTTTGGAAAAGAAGGTACTCTAATAATATAATCATGAGCTGTATGACCAATTGCCAGTAAATCAATATTTTTTACCATAATATCGCCTTTTTATTCTTTTTTAATTTAAATTTTATTTAGTAATTGGTAAAATTTCAACTGATATGAATGAAATTTCACAACTTTATTATGAGGTGTAATATACATTTTGTTTTTACAGTATAAATAATGTTTGTGAGAGCATCTGATAAGTATTAGTCCATAGGTATGAAACCTTGTTTTTCAATATCTTTTTGGGCTTTGGTTAACAGATAACTGATGAAATCGTCTGTCTTTGGGTCATCATCATTAACTTTAACTAAACTGATAACATGTCTTGTATCAAACTTTAATATTTCATTTCCAGTAAAATAACTCGCATTTAAAAAACTATGGAGGTTTTTGGAGTTTTTTACTAATTTAAAAGCATCAAATTGTGAATTGACTTCATGTTTAATATTATAATTTAAATCATAATGTTTAAGGCTGTTCCAGGCAAGCCGTTGTGCGGAACCGTCAACTTTTACAAAATCCAGATTGTCCAAATCCTTTATGCTGTTGATTTCAGGCGAATCGGGACTTGAAATTAAAACAAGATAATCGTAGGCTATTGGTATAAAGTTGATATCCCTTTCATAAGCAATTAAAGGATCGTCCAATGTCAATAAATCAACAACACCTCTTCTGGCTAATTTAAAAGCATCCTCATCGCTGCTGCTGTAAACATTGATATTGAATGGCAGATTGATGCTTTCCAAAAGACTGGAGCTAATATGTCCTCCGGCAATATTGATGTTGTCCGGTTCGGCAATTTGAATTAAATACTTTCTATATTCTTCTAAAAGTCTCATGCCGTCACTTGTAAGGCCGCTTCCATTTCCTTTTTTTTCGGTCAATTTAACGCCTAATTTGCCTTCTGCTTTAAGTATTCTTCTATTAAAAACAGTATGTGAAATATTTAATTCTTTTGCAGATCTTCTTTGGGAATGGGTTCGGTTTAATGATTCTAAACTTTGATATAGTTTATAGCCATAAATTTCACCATTTATTTCTAAGCTGATTAGGCCTTTACTTTCAAGTTTCATTAATTATATATTAAAGTTTTATTAATATATTTAAATAGTGTTTTTGGGAATGATATAATGGAATTAATGAAAAGTTCAATTAAAGCTATTATCGGAAATATTGTCAGTGCTGAAGAATTTTTAGATGCAGATTCAATAGATAGATTTGAAAATATCATTATAGAATCAAAAAATGTTTTTGTTACGGGAGCTGGAAGGTCCGGTCTCGCCGCTAAAGCGTTTGCAATGAGACTGATGCATTTGGGCCTTAGTGCATATGTTGTCGGCGAAACAATTTCGCCAGCTATTAATGAAGATGATTGTATTGTAGCAATTTCAGGATCAGGTGAAACTAACACTATCGTATCAGCAGCTAAAATTGCAAAAAAAAGAGGCTCAAAAGTTTTGGCAGTTACCTCTTACCCTGAATCTACTTTAGGTGAATTGGCAGATACCTGTCTTTTGGTTAAAGGAAGAACTAAAAAAGAAGTTGATGATGAAAACTATATGAAACGTCAAATTTATGGAAATTATACTTCATTAACTCCTTTAGGAACTGCTTTTGAATTAACCACTCTTGTATTTTTAGATGCAGTTGTATCTGAGTTAATGGAGAAAATGCATCAAACAGAAAGTGATTTAAAAGCTAGACATACAGTATTAGAGTAATTTAGTCAAAAATTACTCTATTTTGATTATTATAAATATTACATCTGTTGCCTCGTAAAAAGCCAACTAATGTAACATTACCTTTTTTTGCTATATTATAACCGGAATTTGCCGGAGCGGCATTGGATGCTAAAATTGGAACACCAACTCGAGTCATTTTAATAACCATGTCAGCAGGCATTCTGCCACTGTAAATAACATATGAATTGCTCAAATCAAAATCATGTAATAATCCATATCCGATTACCTTATCAACTGCAACATGGCGGCTTACATCTTCCTTAACGATAAACTGGCCTTTATGGACGATTCCTGCAACATGGGTTCCGCCTGTCGCCTGCCAGATTTCAGCATTGTCTTTCAACTCTTCGATTCTGTCAATCAACTCATGAACTGAAACCTGAAAGTCAGATTCAACGGCCTTTACATTTTTTATCTTACTTCTCCATCCTCCTGCAGAGTCAGAACATAGAACCGTTTCATTAGTTTTTAATAAAGTATCATCAATTTCGGCATAAATCTGATTTCCTTCTATTTTTATTTCTTTAATCGCATCCATTGAATCAACCATATTTTCATTAAACATATATCCGACAGCAAATTCTTCGAGTGAATCTTCAATTGCAGATAAGCTACGGCTAATATCCTTGTTAATGGTTAATGTGACTGTTTCATCCTGAACAACATTTTCTTTTACTTCTTTTGCTTCATTGTCTTTATATGATATGGCGTCAATTTCTTCGATTCTCATTTTTATATCTCCTGTTTTTATATTTGCATATCTGTTTATATATTAATTTTCAATTTGGTTGGAAGTGCCGATATCAAATGATATTAGTAAGTTATTTATTATGTTGAGAATAAATATTCATATCAAAGATTATAATGTGGTTGATATGGAAAAGAAAAGTAAAATTATTATTTTAATTTTAGCTATTTTGGTAGTAATGGGCATTGCTACTCATTTATTTTTAACTCCATCTACTGTTGAAAATTCAGGAGCTAAAAATGTAACTGATATGTTGGGGAGATCAGTTGAAATACCAGAATCACTTAATAAAGTGGTTGCAACTTCACCTCCAATGACTACTGTAGTTTATATGCTCGCTCCAGAGAAATTGACTGCCTTGAATTTTGAATGGACCGATGATGAAAAGGCTTATGTTCCATCACAATATCAGGGACTTCCTAATATTGGCGGTTGGTATGGAACCCAAGATGGCAGTTATGAAGAATTCATCGCATCAGAACCAGATATCGTCATAGAATCTATTGATGAGGGTGGGGATGGAGATTTATCAACAGTTGATGAAAGACAATCAAAATTTGGTAAAATACCTGTTGTTGCAGTTAATGACACTACTCATGTCGAAAAGGTAGATGATTCAATCATGTTCATTGGAGATGTTATTGGTGCAAAAGATAATGCTCAAAAATTAGTCGATTTCAATGATAAATATTTGGATGAAGTTCACAAAAAATCTGCACAATTATCTGACAGCGATAAAAAGACTGTTTATTATGCTGAAGGTAATGACGGTTTGAAAACAAACCCTTCCGGATCTGTTCACGGACAATTAATTGATTTGGTTGGAGGTAAAAATGTTGCAGATTCACTTAATCAGGGAAATACCACCTCCGGTGTTCAGGTATCAATAGAACAGGTAATCAAATGGAATCCGGACATTATCATTACAACCGATCCAGATTTCTATGCTAAAGTCTATAATGATTCAAATTGGGCAAGCATTAATGCTGTTAAAAATCATGAGGTCTATCTTTCACCACAATCTCCATTTAAATGGTTTGACAGACCTGTCGGTGCAAACATGATTATTGGTGTTCCTTGGACTGCTAAAGTAATTTATCCGGATAAATATACTGACATTGACATGGTAAGTGTAACAAAAGAGTTTTATTCAAACTTTTATCACTATGATTTATCTAATGAGCAGGCTAAAGAAATTTTACTTGGTTCAGGCCTTAAGGAATCTAATTTGTAGGATGATTTTATGAAAAAAGAAAATAAAGAAATTATAAGTATTGTACTTTTAGTTTTTTTACCCATTATTCTTTTTTTCGCATCCTTCTTAATGGGAAGATATCCGGTCAGTCCAATTGATGTTATAAAGACAATTTTAAGTCCAATATTTCCACAATTGGCTGTTTCATCAACAGTCAATACAATTGTCTGGCAGATTAGGCTTCCAAGAATTTTAGCTGCTATTTTGGTTGGCGCTTCACTTTCAATGGCGGGAACTGCCTTTCAGGGAATATTCAAAAACCCTTTAGTTTCATCTGACCTTTTGGGAGTATCCAATGGGGCAGGTTTCGGAGCGGCATTGGCTATTTTATTGAGCGGATCAGGGATAGTTATTCAAATTTTTGCTTTTGTTTTTGGTATTATTTCAGTTTCAATAACTTATTTAATATCAAGGGCTTATAAGGCAGGGGGAATTTTGATTTTAGTGCTTTCTGGAGTTGCTATTTCCGCATTTTTCAATTCTTTAATATCTGCGATTAAATTCGTTGCCGATCCTGAAGATAAGTTGCCTGAAATTGTTTATTGGCTGATGGGCAGTTTGGCTTCAGTTACAATGGATGAAATTATCATGATTATCATTCCACTATTCATTGGATTTGTTATTCTTTATCTGTTAAGATGGCAAATGAATATTTTGGCTATGGGTGATGAAGAAGCCCAATCTTTAGGTTTAAACCCTTCAAGAGTCAGATTAATAATAATCGCTGCCTGTACTTTATTAACATCCGCTGCAGTATCAATAAGCGGTATTATCGGATGGATTGGTATGATTATCCCGCATATGGCAAGAATGATTGTCGGACCGGACAATAAGATATTGATTCCGGCTTCTCTAAGTTTGGGAGCAAGCTTTTTATTGTTGATAGACAATATTTCCAGAGTTGTCATTTCAATTGAAATACCTATTGGAATTTTGACCGCAGTTATCGGTGTTCCGATATTTCTTTATTTGCTTAGAAGGGGGTATTCAGAATGGTCTTAGATGTTAAAAACATTTCATTTTCATATGAGGATGAATTAATATTTGAAAATATCAGTTTTTCCATTGAAAAAGGAGATGTCTTATGTATACTTGGACCTAATGGAACAGGTAAAACCACTTTGATAAAATGTTTGAATAATATTCATAAGATTGATTCCGGAGAAATATTGATAAATGGTGAAAATATTGAAGATTTATCATTTGCCCAGATATCAAGACATATTGGTTATATTCCCCAATCACATATACCCACATTTCCATTTTCCGTATTTGATGTTGTTTTAATGGGAAGAGCTCCTTATTTGAATTTAACGGACACTCCTAAAGATGAAGATAAACAGATTGCATTAAATGCACTGAAAACTTTGGGAATTGAAGATTTAAAAGATAAGGAGTATACCAATTTAAGTGGCGGAGAACGCCAACTTGTATTTTTGGCAAGAATATTATGTCAACAGCCGGACATTTTAATTCTTGATGAACCGACTTCACATTTGGACTTTGGAAATCAGATAAAGCTTTTGGAAATAATTGATAATTTAGCTAAATCCGGCTTATCTATAATAATGTCTTCACATTTTCCAGATCATGCATTTTTAAGCTCTACAAAAGTAGCTATCATGAAAGATAAGTCATTCATTGATTTTGGACAACCTGAAGATGTAGTGACAGAGGAAAATCTTAAAAAAGCTTATTCGATAGATGTTAAATTAATAAATATTGATGATAATAGGAAAGTTTGTGTTCCTTTAAAGACAAATTTAAAATTAGGTGATATTAAATGAATCAAAAAGATTATGAAGAACAGTTAAAAATGGCAGGAGAATTCCATGGGGAAATCTGTGGAGGAATAGCCATTGGTACTAAGCTTGCAATGTACGGTTTGGAATTAATGGGTATGGAGTTAAATACCCGTCATAAAAATTTAATTGTTATTTTGGAAATTGACAGATGTATGGCTGATGCAGTTCAAGCGGTTACTAAATGTTCCATGGGAAAACGTTCTCTTAAACAGGCTTATTACGGTAAATTTGCTGCTACTTTCTATAATATGGATACCGGCGAAGCTTTAAGAATTATCGATGCTGATGCCAATAAGAAAGATAAGAAAAAAGAAACCCGTGACGAAATGATAGAAAGGTTTAAGACAACCCCTCCTGAAGAGCTATTCGAAGTGCAAAAAGTTAAAGTTGAACTAACAGAAGCACAAATGCCAGGTAAACCACACACTACTGAAATATGTTCTGTTTGTGGTGATAAAGTTACTGACGGCCGTCATTTAATCGTTGATGGTAAACCGGTTTGCAGGCCTTGTGTTGAAGGTGCTTATTACGAGTTAATAGAAGAATAGATAGTAAAATTAATTACTATCTCTAATTTTTTTTTATTTTGAATTTCTGAATCCCCAACAGGAAACTTAATAATATACTGTGGTGTCTAGATAGTCATCTTCTGGGACATAGTAAGTGTATGTTACCCTAAATGGTCTGTCACTGTCAAACAATGAGCCGGATGATCCTTCAATAATGTTTCCAGTTGAATTAAAGTTTTTTAGAGGGAATCCAATAACTGCTTCACCTTCATGAGCATAGGCTATTACTTCTTTTTGCAATTCAGTATATGCATTTAAAGTGAAGTAATAAGTGAAATCAGGTAATTCACTCGCTATTTTATCTCCATTTAAGAAAAGGACTTTATAAAATCCATTTCCTTGACTAATCAATGTACAGTTAATCAATGTTGTTTTAATTCTAGGACATATTGTTCCAGGACCAGTTTCGTTTTCGCCCCATTTTGTATATAGTGTTGTTCCATACCAGTTTGGGCCCAATTGAAGTTTCAAATCATCATCCCATTCGCCGGGACCATAAATTCCTGCAGGATTTGCGCTGACTTCACCTAAAGTCATTAAACTAGGGCCTTTTGCATTATTGTAAAGTGCATTATTTTCTACAATTAATGTTGCTCCTGCTGCAGGAGTATAGTTTTCATTAGCGGTAAATCCTTCGATAATACTGTCTCTGATTTCATTTCCAGTAATTACAATTCCGGATGAATTTTTAGAGTCTAAAAATATTCCCATATAATTCTCATTAATCAGATTGTCAATTATGTTAATGTTTACTCCGGAATGTCTTACGCTAATTCCATAACCGTATGGGCCTTCTACCATGTCAAATGTTATCCATCCGAGTTGTTTTGAAATATTGTTCTCTATAATATCCGTGTTTTTAACGTTTGCATCAAATTCTATTCCAAAATTATTTTTTGTTATTGTATTTTCCTTAATGATTGTTGTATCGGCATTTTTTAGAAATATTCCATTTTTGAAATTGGTTATTTTATTGCCAATGATTTTAGTATTTTCTCCTGAAACATCTATACCATTTGCTTTAAGCAAGACTTCATCAGAATCATAGATATCAATGTTGCTTTTAGATGCTTTATTGATTATTATATTATCTTTAATGACAGCATTTTTAACATTATTCAATGCAATTCCAGATTCATTGTTTGCATTGATTTTTGTATTTTTAATAAATGTGTCATCTGCATTTATTGTTATGGCTGGTGAATCAAGCTTTGCATTTAATGTTGTTCCATTTCCATTAAATAAAATGGCTTTATTTATGTTCAGTGAAATGTCTGAATATTCACTGCCCATAAATCTGACAGCCACTTTATCAGTTACTGAATCCAAAATGGACTGGATTTCATCATTTGATAAATTAGGATCAACTTTTAAAGTTTCTAAAACTTCGATAGTGTTGGCAATTTGTGCGTCATTGTAAGTTGAAGTTATTATGTATTTGCCTACAGGCAATCTGATATTTAAAGCAGCTATTCCACTGCTGTTTGTGGTTTTTTGGTAAAATACTCCGTTTATATTAAATGTTATAACTTCTCCATCGCGAACTTTACCTTCACCGTCAACCAATGTTACTTTAAACTGGTCTAGAATATCGTATTCTTTTACCATATCTTCAGCGATTAAAGTAGGCAATACAGTAATGTTATTTGAAACCCTGCATCCGTTATATTCGGCAGTAATGATATAATTTTCAGGTCTTAAGTTAATATTCAATTTTGCATATCCGCTTTCATTTGTTGTCCTTTGGTAAAATACTCCGTTAATGTTAAATGTAACATTAGTGTTTGCTAATGGATTGCCTTTCTCATCAAGGAGTTTTACAATGTATTGTGTACCGTTGCGATAATATTTTACAATATCCTTATTTTCAGCTATTAATGGTAAAACGGTTACGTTATTTGATTTTTTCTCTTTTGTTAGAGGATTATGTGCAGTAATAATGTATGTTCCTTGGACCAGATTGATATTTAATCCGGCAACTCCGTTTTCATCGGTAGTTCTGTTATAGAATACTCCGTTAATGTTAAAGGTCACGGTCTTATTTTTTATTGGATTGCCTGAAGCATCAACGAATTTTGCACTGTATCTTGTTCCATTTTTAAACATTTTGGTAATGTCTGAGCCTTCTACTGTTGATAATATTGTAACTACATTTGTTGTATTTGATGCAGGATAATCATCGGTTCCATTAAATGAAGCTATTATGTTATATTCCCCCGTATTAAGGTTAATATTCATTTTTGCAGTACCGTTTTCATCAGTTGTTCTTGTATAAGGCCTTCCATTTAAGTTTATGGTAATATTCTGATTGCTTAAGTAATATCCATCACTGTCTTTTAAAGTGACTGTATATGGTGTTGAATCACTGAAATATTTGGTTAAATTGTTTCCAACAAGTTCCGTTTCAAGAACTACTGTTCCATTAGGTATATTGCTATCGGGAACTTCATAAATTGCTGATAATCTGTCTGTTGTTACTTTCACATCTATAGCACCATATCCAATACTTATTGCAGTTATTGTATTTCCTTTTGATTTGTATTTTGAGTCGGTGAAATTAACTGTTGCAGTTCCATTGACTACAGTGATAATTTTTGCCTGGTCATTTGGTTCAATAGCTGCTTTTGTTGTAGCTTTATTCAAGAAAAACGTAACATTTGTGACATTCAAGTATGTTGCTATTTCTCCGGTATCTTTTTTGACAAATGAAACATTATATATTCCAGGTTCCAATTCTTTTATTGCGCTGAAAACCAAGTCTCTTTCATTAGTTGTTCTATACACTCCAGGTTCATAATACATAGTTGGGCAGAA
>JAFZMD010000077.1 GCA_017553445.1 Methanobrevibacter sp.
GGTCTTGCCCAGCCCTTATTCCAAAAGCTCTTTACACTAATGAAAAGCCATCCCGTTAAGAATGGCACTTGGGATCCCCCCGTCGCGATTTCTCACATTGCGGAGGTTTCGCGCCTGCTGCACCCCGTAGGGCCTGGAACCTTGTCTCAGGTTCCATCTCCGGGCTCTTGCTCTCACAACCCGTACCGATCAATGGCTTGGTAAGCCGTTACCTAACCAACTACCTAATCGGCCGCAGACCCATCCTTAGGCGAAAAAACATTTAAACAAAAAACCATTGCAGGAATAATTGCCTATCCAGTATTATCCTCAGTTTCCCAAGGTTATCCCGGTCCTAAGGGTAGGTTATCCACGTGTTACTGAGCCGTACGCCAAGAATCTAAATTCTTTCGACTTGCATGGCTTAATCGAATCCCAATAGCAGTAGCATCTGCCAGGATCAAACAGAATTGAACACATAACAGACATAATAAAAATAATTATGAAGTACGCTAAAAAAATATAGACGAGTAAATACACTGAATATTGATACTATCAATATTTCACCACATCTACAAAACCAACATCATACCTGAAAAAACTCAAGTACTCATAAAATGTATCGCTACATGTGGAATGCAACCATCATAGTATGATTGTCATATACAATTTAACTTAGGTCATCGCCATAATACATATAGCACATCTAATAGACAGAGATATTTAATCAACAAATTCAATTAAAATATATTGCAATAATTTTTTATTTATAAAAAAATGAATTATAAATATAATTTATATTGAAATAAATATGCATGACAATTCAATTATGTCTTAAATGGCATATAAGAAAAATTTTTTATAATTTGAACAAAAATCAATTTTAAGACCAATAAAAAAAATATTAATGAAAAAAATTATTATTTTCCAGAATAAGGAACTTTTAAAAAGATTATATAAAAAAATAATGGGATGAAAATAAGTAGTATATAAACTTAACTATTTTTTTGTGCTTTCTTTATAACGGATATGATTCTTGTCAAACTTCTATGCATTTTAATGGCATACTGTTCAACAAGTTCAAAACCCACTTCATCAATCATTGGAGCTAAATCCACATAATGGGGACTTGCCATACACAGATATGCATCATCTGCCATGTTATCATATATTGCATGGAAAAATTCCTTGAATATGTCATCTCCATCAATGTCTCCAGTGGATGTTGATATTCCATATGGAGGATCTGTAACTACACCCGCCACTTTTTCATACATCTTAAGTTCACGGACATCCAAATGAAATGTCCTGTAATCTTTTATTCCACAGTACTCCAAATTAATGGCTGTTCCATTCTTCATTTTCCAGTTCACGTCAGAGCCGGCAACCCTGCAGCCAATCAATCCCGCCTCTATCAGTATTCCACCGGTTCCGCAAAACGGATCCAATACCAATTGGCCAGCTTTAACGCGAGACAGATTCACCATGCACCTGGCAAGCTTTGGACTCATTGAGCCAGGGTAGAAAAATGGCCTTTTGTGAGGTTTTATATCTTCAAAATGCTTTTTATCCAGATGATACTTTTCAATTGCCACATAGATAATATCTTCAAATGCAACAAGCCTCACCAAGGAATTAGGATTGTTTAACTTTACCTTAATACCGTCGCATTTTTCCAAAATCAGAGAGCCTGCTTTTCTTTCATAAGCAACAGTATCTATCTGGGAACTGAATCTCTTTACCCTTACGGCAAAGTTTTCAACAATATAATCCTGCCATGGAATAGACAAGATATCCTCATCCAGACTGGAAACACTGGATGTCTTTAATATCTGATGAACTTCATGAGTATAGCCCAAACGCCTTGTCAATGTCTGATAATAGTCATCAATGTTATCAGGAGAAATATCCTTTAAAATCACCAGTCCCTCAGTTATCACTTCCATAGAGGTTTGCATTTCCTCACATTCAATGACTGCCTTGAGTTCGCATTGGGGCAATTTCGGATGTTCCTGAGATTGTATACATAAAAGTTCCATTATTAATTCACCTTAATAAAAATAAATAACAATCATTTTTTAAATTTGTCGAAATGTCTTTTTATAACGTTTTCACTGGATTCGGCATCATCCTTTTTGGATGAATCCTTTTTGACTTCTTCATTTTCTGGAGCTTGCCTTTCATCATAATAATAATCATTAGTGACTTCCTCATTGTAATATGAATTATTTTGAGGATTATTATAAGATTCAAAGCCACCGCTCATTGCACGATTAATATTATGTTCCAGATTCTCATCATAAGGTTCATATTCATATTTCGGCCTTTGAACATTATTATAGTCCAGATTTTCAGGATAATATTCATATTGTCTAGGCTGATAACGTGGTTCATTGTGAATTGGAGTGATAACAACATCATCATAATCCTCATTGCCCTGATAATCATAATCCATTTGAGAATCAGGATAATAATTGGGTTGAGGATTGCCATAATTATTATTGAAATCCTGTTGAGAGTTTGGATAATAATTTTGTTGAGGATTTCTATAGCCATTATTTAAATTCTGTTGAGGAGGAGGATAATAACCCATATTTCTTGTCATATTGCTAAAGATAATCTCCTCTACTTTTGAAGGATTGGAAATGTTTTCAAGAGCCATCTGGTTATTGTCATAGGCACTGAAAACGCTTACAGATCCGACATTAAACAATCTATCCAGAATACTTTGTGAAGTGTTAATATCCTGAATTGTGGAATATGGCATATAATTCTTGCGGGTAAGAATAACTCCGGACTTGACAATGATTTTGGAGTCTGTCAAAATATAGTCCTTAGCATACCATCCAAGTATCTGCAAAATGATATATAATATTATAATCAGGATTACTACGAAAACTCCAATAGCGGCATATCTGGTAATCGGCAGCTGAATCCTGGATATCATATAAACCTGCATATTGCCAACGAATTTTATAATTGGCCCAGTAATGAATAAAACAAAAATTAATAAAATCAAAGCTAAAATAGCTTTTTTACAACCTAAAATCATATTAGGTTTGGTTTGATAAATAACTCTTTCATTACTTTGATTATCTTTTTTTCCAAACATAATAATACTATAAGATTTTAATTTTTAATAAAGTTTTACAAAAAAAGTATGAAAAATAAGCCTCAGCTCGCCCATCATTCATCACCAATCAGAGCTCATAGGGTTCATCATCGGCTTATTTTAAAATGAATCTAACCGAACATTACGCCAGCTTCTTTTCTAAACTCATCATCATGTTCGGAGTCAGTAACTTTATCGACAGCATCCATAAAGTCGGCAACAGTTACCTTATCACGTTTTTCACGGATAGCAAACATACCTGCTTCAGTACAGACTGCCTTCAAGTCAGCACCGGACAAGCCATCAGTCATGTCGCTTAAAAGGTCAATATCTGCCTCTTCATCCAATGCCATTCTTTTAGTGTGAATTTTAAGGATTTCTTTTCTGCCCTCTTCATTTGGAAGCGGAACTTCAATGAACCTGTCAAAACGGCCTGGCCTTAAAAGTGCAGGATCCAGGATATCCGGCCTGTTTGTTGCACCGATAATACCAATATCTCCTCTTGATTCAAAACCATCCAGTTCTGCAAGCAACTGCATCAAAGTTCTTTGAACTTCCCTGTCTCCACTGGTTGAACTTTTAAGTCTTTTTGCTGCAACAGCATCAAGCTCATCAATGAAAATAATTGCAGGAGCCTTTTCCTTAGCCAATTCAAATACTTCACGCACAAGCCTTGCACCTTCACCTATGTATTTTTTAACAAATTCGGAAGCCACAATCTTTATGAATGTTGCATTTGTTTCATTAGCTACAGCCTTTGCAAGCAAGGTCTTACCTGTTCCAGGAGGACCATAGAGCAATATTCCTTTTGGAGGGTCAATTCCTATTTTTTCAAACAATTCCGGTTCTTTTAAAGGAAGTTCAACAGTTTCCTTTACTTCAATAATCTGCTCATCCAGACCGCCTATCTGTTCATAGGTTACATCAGGTTTTGTTTCGATTTCCATACCGGAAACATTTGCATCCTTTTCTGACGGCAATACTTCAACAATACCGAATGTCTGCTGATTTAGAGCAACTCTAGAACCGGGAACCAATAATTTTTCATCTAAGAATTTTGAGTAATTAACAAGAAAACTAGGGCCTGTGCTGCTTTTGACAGTCATCCTGTTTTCATCTAAAACTTCAGTAATAGTAGCCAAAACTAACGGTGGAGATCTAAACCTTTCCACTTCAGAACGTAATGATTTAGCTTCTCTTTCTAATCTGATCTTTTCATTTTCAATTAGAACCTTATCTTTTTCCAATTTTCTAACTTTCCACATCAAGTTACTTTTGGCTTTGGATTTTTCTTCACGGATTGAAGTTATTTCATCTTCTAAAGATTCAATCCTTTCAATCAACTCTTCTTTTGAAGAATTTTCCAAATCATCAAAATCATTCATGTGAATCAACTCCATGTAATATTTCTACAAAAAGGTACTTTTAATAACATTTAGTAATTATAAATATTTAAAGTTATTTATTTTTATTTAATGAAACAAATTTTCCCTGTGAAAAAAGAAAATTTATTATGAAAGTTAAATAAAAAATTACATAATAACTTAAAAAACTGATTAATATGGAATGCGAAATTTGTGGTAAACCAGTAAGTGAGACAAATCCTACAAGAGCAAAGATTGAAGGATCAGTTGTGGTTGTATGCAGTGAATGTGCTAAGCTTGGAACTATACAGAAAGCACCTCCAAAACCTAAATTCCAGAAAAATAAAAAAGGAAAAAAACAAGCGCAACCAAAAAGGAATTATAGAAATGATGAGCCGACAGAAGAATTGATTGAAAACTACAATACTGCTGTCAGAAATGCCAGAGAAGCTAAAAACTGGTCCAGAGAGGATTTGGGGAAAAAAATTAATGAAAGGGTTTCTGTCATCAACAGAATCGAATCTGGAAAAATGACTCCAGATAATAAATTAACAAAAAAATTAGAAAAAGCCTTGAACATCACACTGCTTGAAAAAGTCAATGATGTTGATTTGAATCAATACTTAAATAATTCCTCAGGTGAGAGAACCCTTGGAAACATAATGAAAATCAAAAGAAAATAGCTATTCATTATAGCTATTTAATTTATTATTTTGAATGTATCTTTTTTTACCTTTAACAGAATAGTCAATCTTACCTGCATTAAGAGCCCTATATGAATGATAACCATCCATATTATGTGCAATCTCTAATTTTTCTTTTAATTCGTCATGACCCCGATATTCCGGACTGACGACAACAATATGTGCCGGTGGATGAATCTGTTTAATTTTTAGAATACTTAATGTAGTGTCCTCTTCAACAAAAAATGCAGTAGCGACATTAGACTTTGTTCTTAATTTTGATTTTAAAATCTGCTCTACTAAAGAATCAGCAAATTCTGCACTGATTACTTTTGGTTTTGTTGTTAAAGTTAAACTGCCGTGCCTTTCCATATCTGAAATAGCACTCAATAACTTTGATTTGTTTTCCCCTCTGATTAAAATTAATGCCATTAGTATCACCTATTTAAAAAAAAAATAGAAGGTGAAAAATCACCGATTTTGGAACGATTTTAATAATCTGCTTCTAAATATAACCAAAAGAATTAAAACAATACCTACTGCCGTTTGGATACTGCCTAAAATATTCAGTATATTCTCATCAACAGGTAAATCCCAGGATGGTGAAGACCTGTCACCAGGAAGTGCAGTGTAGTAAACACCGACAGCTTTTGATTCAGGTTTTACATTGATATCTTTAGGCTCAACATGATCCACACCCATCAAAAGACCATTATTAATACCCTTATTGATTGAATTTGCAATAGCTGAAGCATCATATCCATATTTATTGACGGCAGCTTCAACAATTTCCGTCGTAGTTGGAGCAATACCCGCCTTTCCACTACCATAAACAGAAACGCTGACTGCATTAGGACTGACTGTAATCGCATCGCCTAAAGCCTGGTATGCATAAATAATCTTTAACTCATGGCCGCAGACAGGACACCGGTCATAATTGTCCGCACTAGGATAACCTACACCCCAGCCACAGTCCTCACAGCTCTTTGAATATGGATCGTCCATAGGATAACCTGTAGAATTCATCTCGTTAGGAGTGAACATATCTGAAGTGGATATACCGGAAACAAGGTTAACACCACCTCCACCGTATTTCTCTCCTGCATCACGGGCAACTTCACCCATAGCTTCTGAAAGAATGGTTGTTGCAGGATATCCATCCCTAATCATCTTACCGATGTTCATTGCAGTTTCCTTACGGACACCATCTGCAGTACCGTAAAGAGGGTTTCCGTTTGTATTCCTCAAGTGGATAATGGCCCCTTTCTGGCCTTGCGGCAATGTTGCCACACCACTGCTGTATGGAGTTACGGTAATTGAATTGTCTGCGTCATTAACAGTAATTACATAAGCATCAAATGATCCGCCGATTGCAGCACCCATATATGGACCTCCAACGACTAAACGAGCCCCATTATAGCTGCTTGCTATAGCAGCTGCAGAAGCGGCAGACGCATTATTTTCCAAATTGGCAACAGCTTCAACAATAGAATCCAACCTAGTATCAGAACTACCGGTACCCCCTGAGAGAACTGCAAAATGATGATCTTTAGACATCAAGAATGTTGACTGGAACATGTTTTCTGCAAAAGACATACTTCCTGCAGCAGCCCCATTGGGATCCTGACCGGTAGGGTCGGTAATAACAATAATGTTACAAGTAGCTGCAACGCTACTCATAGTCAATAATAGTATAATGAAAAAAATGATTGGTATTTTTAATCTTTTCAAAACTTATCCCTCTACCTTGTTTTATTATCTATTTTAACAGACGAAAAGTCTTCAATAACAGTTACAGTAACAATTCCAGTATTCTTATCTACCTGAACATCAGCTGCGGTAATAGGAGTAACTGATGTACCTGGAACCGTTGACTCTTTAACGAATTCCTGCGCCGATTGTATCGCATCCTTCAGCGAAACTTCTCTTTTTGAAGTCTTCAATATGTCGCCATATATTACACTTCCGTCACGAAACCCAGCCTGCATAACATTTAACCTGATTGTATCTACCGGAACAATATCATTGCCTTTTACAATGATTCCGGAAACAGGTACGCCGTCATTAAGCTCGTTAGATGAAGCAAATGCAACATA
>JAFZMD010000078.1 GCA_017553445.1 Methanobrevibacter sp.
CACTCTTTTTAATCTGACGGATTATGTTATCTGGATAAATGTTGTTGCAGTCTTGACTGGTGCCTTTTTACCATTCTTTATCAGAGGCAAGTTTGACAAAAGCATTATCAGTTTTCCGCATCTAGTTGAGAGATTTGAATTATTAACAATCATAACCTTCGGTGAGGCGATTGTCGGCCTTACACATTTCTTTGACACATCAAACTTCAATCCGGTTCCAATATTGGTGTTCTTTATAATTTTAACAATGTTCGGGTCATATGTCATTCAGATTCATCGTTTGATGGAACATCAAAGAGTGGAAAGATCGCTGAGACTAATGTTCAGCCATTACTTCATTGTAATCAGCATCAATCTGGTTACTGTGGCTTTGGAGCTCGTACATTCAGGTGAAGTAAACCATTTATTTGCAAGCGGTTTGATGATTGTATCACTGGTTGTTTTCTACCTGTCAATAATGGCCAATAAGGAATATTATAGGCAAAATATCAAATTAACAAAAAGAGATGTGCTGATGATGATAGGAACCACAATTGTGGGAATAGCAGTTATTTTGATATTCATTTCAAATTTATACGCTTTCTTAATCGGAATCTTAATCATTACATTTGGCAATTTTGAAGTATTGCTAATGAAGTATAAAATGTTTTTAAGGAACTGAATAACAGTTAATTATATTTAATTACAGATATTGTTTTAAGGTGATAGTTTGAATAAAGATAGGATAATGGCTTTAAGTGATGGGATTGTTGCAATTGCAGCAACAATTATGGTTTTGGAATTGGCAGTTCCTCAAACAATTTCTATTAATTCCCTATTGTCTCAAGTACCTATTTTTTACTCATATGTTATAAGTTTTTCATTAATATATCTGGCTTGGAGATCCCATCACAACGCATTTGAAAAAGCAGACTTGATTGACGGCAAAATATTTATAGCTAATGGAATTTGGTTATTTTTCATTACATTGATTCCATTTACAACAGCGCTTGTAGGTAATGGACCGAATGTAACATTGGCTGAAGCCATTTATGTTATTTCATTGATTTTATGGACCGCATCATTTCAGTTTTTAGACATTGCAATAACAAAAGCAAACCCTCAAGCACCGAAAGACGAAATGCGCGACAATAAAAATAGGCTGCTTCTTTTCGGAGGTTATTTCATAGCATTGATTGTCGCATTCATCATTCCACAATTGACTATCATTATCATTGGATTGGATGTTTTGGTAATGGCTGTAAGTCTTTTTTTGAATGTAAAAAGTGATTGAATAATGGAGGATTTAAATGAAATACATTAAATTGGGAAACTCAGATTTGAAAGTAAGCAGAATATGTATGGGCTGCATGGGTTTCGGAGATCCGGAAAACGGAATGCATACATGGACATTGCCTGAAAAAGAATCAATAGAAATAATTACAAACGGACTTGGCAAAGGAATCAACTTCTTTGATACGGCTATCGGTTATCAGAATGGAACTTCAGAGCAGTATGTGGGAAAAGCAATCAGAGAGAACGCTTCCCGTGAGGATATTGTTGTTGCAACAAAGTTTCTGCCACGATCACAGGAAGATATTGAAAACAATATCTCCGGCAGACAGCATATTCACAACATGGTTGAAAAGAGCCTGACAAATCTCGGTCTGGATTACATTGACCTTTATATCTATCACATGTGGGACTACAACACTCCCCTATATGACATTCTTGAGGGCCTAAACGAAGTCATTGAAGAGGGTAAAGTTAAATATATCGGAATATCAAACTGTTTTGCCTGGCAGCTTGCAAAGGCCAATGCCCTTGCAGAATCAGAAGGTTTTGCAAAATTTGTATCAATTCAAGGTCATTACAATCTGATTTTCAGGGAAGAGGAACGTGAAATGATTCCATTATGTCATACTGACAATATCGCAATAACTCCTTATAGTGCACTTGCTTCAGGAAGACTGTCAAGGCTTCCTGGTGAGGAATCTAAAAGACTGAATGAAGACTTTTATGCAAAATTGAAATATCAAAATTCCGAACAGCAGGATTTGGAAATCATCAAAAGAGTTGATGGGATAGCTCAAAATTATGATGTGTCAATGACTGAAGTGTCTCTGGCATGGCTTCTTACAAAAGTGACCGCACCTATTGTAGGGGCCACTAAAATGCATCATGTTGATGGCGCAGTCAATTCCGTTGATTTGACATTAACGGAGGATGACATTAGTTATTTGGAGGAACCATATGTGCCCCACGATTTGGTGGGAGTAATGGCTGAAAATAAGGTTTCAGCAAGCGATAATGAGAAAGTCTGGATTAAACACACTAAAAATAGGATTTAAACCAAATTATTCTCTCATCTTTTTAATCATTTCTTTCCTGTTTATTCCCATACTCCCATAAACTTGTGAATTTAATATCATGAAACTTATAATAAACAATATTGCTCCAATTAAATAATCTATTGGACTTGCAACGTTAAATTTGCTTAATTGGATAATTGAGTATATTGCAGCTATTGCTAAAATCCATGCCGTGATTAAACCTGGTGTGTATGGCTTATCTAATTTGTGGATTTTAATTCCTGCTGTGTGAATGAACGCTTCAAAAATGGATAATACGATTGTCATCATGAAGAAAAATACAAAGTTATCAAATATGTATCCCAACCCGAGATAAACTAACCAGAATATAAATACTGCTAAATTGGCTCTTCCCACATCAAAATCATTGATATTTATTTCAAGTTTCTTCAACATTAAATCAAAAAAACCGCCGGGCCAATATTTTTCTTCGATTTCATGCAGAATCGCCAATATTCCAAACAGGTTTACTAATTTTCTCACAATGGAAATTTGATCCCAATTCAAAAGGTCATAAACAGTTAAAACAGCAATTAAAATAATGAAAATGTGCATATTATATTTTTTGAGAAACTCAATCATGAAGAACACCTTATTTATTGTGTAAAAATTTTGTCATGTTTTTTTTCAATATTGTGGATAATTTATTTATTATATGTTATGTTGTGTTTAAATATTATTGCATCAAATATTATAATGTAAGAGCGATAAGCAGTAAATATTTTGTATAGTGTGCGGGCAACAAAAAATCTTTATTATTTTGGTTTATTTGACTTATTAATTATTAATATTAAGTTTATTCTTTATTTAATTAATATAAATTATTTTATTATGTTATTAAGTATAGGAAGTTCATATTTTAAAAAAATGTGCTTTTTTTTAAGGAATAAATTTCGTCTTTTTTTTTAAAGAGCATTATATTTTATATGCTTTTTTGTATATTGACTTTAAATTCTTTGAAAAATTATAATCTTCTGGTTTCGGAGTCAAAAGAAGCATTCAAGCACATTGTTGATGTAATACTTGATTAATTGATAATGTCATCAATTTAGTTTAGTTCCAACACAATCTGGATGTGAATTGATGAATGACATTATCTGTGGTGTAACTGAAGGATTTGATTATATTCTCTCTTCAGTTTTAAACCATTCTTCAGATTTGGCAGGTAGCAATGAAAATATCAATGATGAAATAATCAGTATTAACCCGAGGACTATTAAAATTATCAGGGATTCTGTGGTTTTCATGGCCGCTAGTTCATATAATCCTCCAAACCATATCACTACTAAAAGAATCGGAATGATATATTTAACATGTGATAACCACCATTTGCCAAGTTTAAAATGTTTGCTCCGGCCATTCATAAAGTCAATTAATCTTTCAGCCTTAAATACCCAAGCAAATAGGATACATTCTACAAATACTGATAAGATAATAACGATATTATTTACAAAAATGTCTGCAATTCCAAGTATGTATCCTCCGGCGGAAGTTGCATAAACCATTGATGTTATGCCTCCGACCACACATAATATTAATGTGGCTTTGTATCTTGTTAAAGCGAATTTATTTTGAATTGATATTGAAAGCACTTCAAATGATGATAACATGCTGGTAATTCCTGCAATATAAACTGTAAAGAAAAATAGAGGGCCCAAGATTAATCCAAGTGTTCCCAGGATATTGAATACTTGCGGATATGCTACAAAAATCAAAGTTGTTCCCTGTGAAACAATTTCAGAAACAGGAGTTCCTGACTGAATGGACATGTAACCTAAAATTGAGAAAACTCCTAAAGCTGCGAAGTTTTCAAAGGCACAATTTGCAAGAATGACTATTAATCCTGATGAGATTAAATCAATGTCGTCATTGGTATAGCTTGCATATGTAAATCCTGCGCCCATCCCCAAACTTAAGGAAAAGAAAATTTGCCCGAATGCGGCCATCCAAATGTCAAAATGCCATAAACGTGACCAATCTGGATTAAATAATTCTGAAAGACCTATTGAAGCGCCAGGCAGTGTTAGGGAGAAAATTACAATAAAAAGCGTAACTACAAAAAGTAAAGGTACAAAGATTTTACATACTTTTCCCAAACCTTCATCTAGATTTTTATGGGAAATAAACCAAACGATGAACCATCCGACAAGCATGAAAACGGCAATGAATGGAATAAAGTTAAAAACACCGCTTAATGAATCTGTGGCCTGCAGCAGATTTACATTTAAATAGGTATTCGGATCAGCTCCCCATCCCTTAAAAAAGCTTAAGAATAAATATATTCCGTCCCAGCCTATGATTGTGGAATAGTATACTGTCATTATAAATACGACAACAGGTAAAATCCACCCATAGACTTCGAATTTAGGTTTGAGTTTAACGATTGCTTTTGTAAATGATGACTGGTAATTGTAACCAACCCCATATTCCAAAATCAAAAATGGAATTGCTAAAGTCACTATAGCAACCAGATATGGAATATAAAATGCTCCTCCACCATTGGAATAAAGAACATAAGGATATCTCCAAATGTTGCCCAATCCAACAGCAGATCCTATCATTGCAAGTACAAATATAATATTGCTTCCCCATTTATTCTCATTTGCCATATAAACCGTCCTAAATTCTATATATTTTATTATAGGATTAGAACTATAAATTTATTTTGTATAATTTAATATGGTGAAAAATATGAGGATGGTGATTGTCGGTGCAGGTGTTTGGGTTTGGCCCGCCATCAAACTAACAAATAATGATGAAGAAACTGAATTAATAATTTTTACAAAAAGCGAAGATATTGCATATTCTCCATGTGCTGTCCCTTTAGTTTTAGGAGGTAATATCAAATCCTTTGATGACATAATTAGCATGATGCAAAGCATTATTTGGAGAAAAATATGCAATTGCATTTGTCCACCGCAGTCACTGCCCTAGATTCATCCAACAAGACAATCACATTCGAAAAGGACTCTGAATCTGAAAACAATAACATATGATAAATTAGTGCTTGCAACACCAATATCTTTTTTTATTTGTCTCATTAATCATTAATATTGAATTTTTTCTTTAATATCTTAATATAACTTATTTTATGATGTTATTGGGTGTAATGTGCGAAAATTTTTAAAAAAGAGTCTTTTTTTAAGGAATTATTTTTGTCTTTTTAGCGGGTGTTTATATTTTGTATAGTTTTTTCACTATATTTACATTTGGAGTAAATTTTTTTAGATTTGATTTAACATTAAAAGCAGTGTTTTTTTCTACTGGAAATTAAAAGATTGACTTGGGATAATAAAATTAATAAGGGAAATAAAATCCCTTTATTTGATATTATTTGAAATTAAATTAAATAGTTCTTTGGTTTTGTCTGTTGCAGTCGTCTCCCAGATGTCTTCAGGAATTTCATAGACAAAAGTTGGATATCCGGCCTCAGCAATAGGTTTTGAAACTAAAACTGCGGATGTTGATTTATAGGTTTCATTGCCTGTGACAGGATAATAATTAAAATCACTGGTTTGACTTATTTTTGTGGCGATATTAACGGATGCATTGTCCATTGCTGGTGTTGCAAGGTAAAATCCTTCACCATAATTCGGATTGTGGGAATGACTGATGATTACTGCATCAGCACCGGAAGATGTGACATGAGGATTTACGTAATCATGAACAAGACTTTCTCCATTGGCTCTGCCAACCTCATAGTCTTGAGGGCTGTCGGTTACGGTAACCTTATAATGAATTATTTTGACATCATTGTTTCCGAATTGCTTTGCTGCTTCAATTTCCGGATCGATTGATAAAGTTTCTCTTGGATGTATTCCGGTAATTAAAGCAATACTTGTTGATGCATTTTCATTTCCTGAAACACCGACTTCCACAGTACCGATACTTGTATTGGCTATTGTAGTGTATGTAATTTCATTGTAATTGCTGTTTTGAGTATATATGATTCCACCAATGATTAGTAAAATTACAACAGTGAGAATCAATTTTATTTTTCTTTCCATAATTTCACTTAAGTTTAATATTGCTCTTTTTGATATTTAATACCATATTATATATTAAGCTTTGGGGTTTGTGAATTTTTGACCCCTGATTTGAGCTTATCTTTTTTAATATTTCATGTTAAAGCTAATTTAATAATATTTATTTTTGCATGTTTTTTCACTATATTGCCCTATTGGAGTAAATTCTTTGAAAAATTATTGGGGAATTAATTATAAGACTTAAAATACAAATATATATTGGGTGGTTTTTATGATTGATTTAAATTCAGGCGATGAAAGAATCCCTTTTACACCGGTAGCTCTATATATTGATTATATTAGCATTCAGTACACCAAATATTTAAAAGACAATTATCCTGAAATTACTCCCCGTGATTTCACATATTTGAGCACCATTCATTATAATCCGAATCTGACTCAAAGGGAATTGTCTGAAATATTATTTGTTTCAGAAGCCAACGTTGCTCAAATCATTAAGCGGCTTGAGAAAAATGAATTGATATATCGGGTCTGTGATGAAAATAATAAGTCTAAAAAGATTTTAAATGTTACTGATAAAGCCAAATTAATTATTTTTTCACTATTAAAAGAAATGTATGAATTTGATGCCAAATTTTTTGAGGATTACAGTGATGAAGACACAGAAAAATTCAAGAAGATGATTCACGCATATTCCGAGTGGGCTAACCTATTCGTTAATTTTAAATAGTATTGTTCAGATATTCATTTATACACTTAAGAATCTTAAGTCATTTAATTAAGGTGAAAATTATGTCTGATAAAGAAAAAACAATTGAAGCATTACAGTTTATTGTAACAGGATTATCCGCAAATTCATTTGGACACAGAATCCAAGCTAAAATATTTGCAGGCCTAGGATTCCAATCATTAGGAGACAAATACATAGCACATGCAACAGAAGAAATGGATTTCGTAGAACAGTTCATGGACCGCATCCTTGATTTGGGCGGAGAAATCAAACAGGAAGCACAGGAAGCTAAACCAATCTTTAATGATATAATTGAATTCATTGAACATGACTATGAGGTATCAGTTGAAGGAACTGCATATTTGGCTGAACTAATTGACTCCGGAATACTCGATGCAACAACCTATGACTTGATGAAAGTATATCTCAAGGATGAAGAGGAAGACATGTACTGGAGCGAACAACAATTAGACTTAATTAAAATGATTGGAAAAGAAAATTACTTGACCCAATTATTAATCAACGGTGTACCTGCCGAATAAACATTTAAGGGATTACACTAATCCCTCTTTTATATATTTCAACACACTATTTTTCATATTTATTTTTTTTAAATTAAAAATAATGGCTTCTAAAACACTAATGCAATAATTTACATCATTTTATTGAATGCTTATTTATATACTATCATTCAATATATTGAATAATTATTTATATTATAGTATTCAATATATTATCAAAGAGGTGGTTTATTATGAATCCTGATAATGAAGATTCCTTTTATGATTTTTTACAAAGTCAAATTACAGACACTCCTTTATCTCTAAACAATGAATTGTCCAATAGGGGTGTTAAATTTAATCATAGGGATGATTTTGATGAAATAAAAGTTTTTATAGATGAATTTATCGATGGAAATAATGTTAATCGATATATTGTATTGCCTGGTCTTAGGGGTGTTGGAAAAACAACAATTCTATTTCAGGTATATGACTATCTGTTGAATCAGAAAAATATCAATCCTGAGCAGATATTATATTTTTCGTGTGAAGAAATAAATAAAATAGAAGATTGTGATATCTACGATACAATCAAATATTACCTAAAAACATTTCATAACTCATCACTGCAGACTCTTGATGAAAAAATATTCCTATTGATTGATGAATCACATTTTGACAGGGATTGGTCGGTTTCAGGCAAATTAATTAATGACAAATCAAAAAACATTTTCATGATTTTTACAGGTTCATCATCAATAAACCTGGAGTATAATGCGGAAGCTGCAAGAAGGATGATACGATACCCAATAACTCCTCTAAACTATTCACAACACTTGAAATTGAAATACAACTATCAAACTGATATTTCCAATGATTTGGTGGACTTGTTGTTCAATGGTAATGTTGATGATGCAATCATAAAAGAAAAGCAGATAAATCGTGATTTATTAAATCTAAAAAATTACAATTCAATGGATTGGGATAATTATTTTAAATTTGGAGGATTTCCATCAGTGATGCATGATACAAATCACAGAAATGCATCAAAAAAATTATACTATTCTGTTGAAACAGTTGTAACAAAAGATTTGGGGACAATGAATAATCTAACTGCAAATACACAAACAAATGCATTAAGGTTAATGAAATTTTTAGCGGAAAAATATCCTGGAGACATTTCACAAAATGCACTTGCAAATAAGATTAAAACATCAGCGGGAACTGTAAATACAATAATGGACTTGCTTGAAAAGACTCATTTGATATTCCACACAGAACCCTATGCCGGTGCAAATGCAAGAGCAAAAAAATCATGGCAATATTATTTTGCAACACCAAGCATAATGCATGCAATAAATCTCAAATTCGGATTTTCATCCATAAAATTAAGCGAATATGAAGGAATTTTACTAGAAACATTGGTTGGATCAAACCTGGTCAACCTGAAAAATAGTGAGAAATTCTTTGAATTCAGCATATTCTATGACTCGTATAAAGTGAAAAAGCAACGTGTTGACTTTATAATAAAAAAAGATTTTGATGAGGTAATTCCGATAGAAGTTGGGCATGGTGTTAAGGATACTGGTCAAATTAATGATGCGATAAGGCGTTATAAAGCTCCACATGGGATTGTTATATCTGATACAACAAAAACAATTGAAAAAGTTGATAATGTAATATTCGTGCCAATAAAAACTTTCTCATTGATGTGAAATATTTAAATTTGGGAAATATTATTTATTTTCCATTTTATTAAGTTACTTTTCATGAAAACATTATTTTTTGCTCCATATTTAATCAATAGTAGGTCATCAGGTGAAAATTTTTATATGATATAATGTTCATATTAGAATTAAAAACAAAAAAACCGACTGAAAGTCGAAAAAATAATTGACGAGAATATGGAGTTAATTGTAATATAAAACAGACTGATGGTCTATTTGGTGGCATATTATGAGAAAAGGTGAAAAAAGGAAAAAACAGCTATTAAAGATAGCCTATGATATGTTTATCACGCGGGGATATGAGAATACTTCCGTTGACGAAATCATAGAAAAAGCACAAATCGCTAAAGGCACATACTACTATTATTTCCAAAGTAAAGAGCAGATGCTTGAAGAAGTCATAGATATGATGATTGATAATGAGACCGAAATGGCAAAGCAGATTATTGGAATGGATATTTCAGTACCGCAAAAAATAGTCGGGATACTTACATCAATGAAACCTACCGAAGCAGAACAACCAGTAAAGAATGCTCTTTTCCAGCCGGAAAACGTGTTAATGCATTATAAAGTCAGACAAAAATTGATTAATGTTCTTACTCCACTTTTATCCGAAGTTATAGGTGAGGGAGTAAAGGAAGGCATCTTCGAATGTGAAAATATACCTGAACGGGTTAAGATGCTCCTTATCATCAGCGACAGTACTTTTAATGAAGGCACATTCACTGAAAATGATATTTCCGTCTTTATAGACATGACAGAAAAACTTTTCGGGGCAGAGAGCGGAACGATGAGTTTCATTTACGATCTTATTGATAAGAGCGATATGGGGGTGGTTGAGTGACCAATACGGAAAAATACAAATATAAACCGGTTCTCTTTTTTGCTCTGGCCTATGTTTTTACCTGGATATTTTGGATTCCGGCAATCTTTTTGCCAGAAAGCATCGCTCCATTACTCATGCTATTAGGCCTTATGGCTCCAGCCATTGTGTCTACAGTTTTCATTATGGCGTCAGGCTCAGATGCACTTAAGCAAGACTTTAAGAATAAAATCATAGGCTTTTACAAAGTAAAATGGCTGAATGTAGTTTGGGCGGTGATTGTATTTGCGATTGTAATAGTCTGCTCTATTCTATTATCTCTACTCTTTGGACAGTCAATTGACCAGTTTTCCTTTACTGAAAACTTTTCTTTTACCGGTGTTGGAATAGCTGGAGCATTTATTACCATTACAATTGCTTCGATAATTGAGGAAGTTGGATGGAAAGGATACTGTGAGGATTCTATCGGTAACTATATGAACTGGTTTTGGGAATCCATGATTTTTGGAGTGCTATGGTCTTTATGGCATTTACCTTTAATCTTCATTCAGGGAACATATCAGGCGGGACTTATGGTGAATCCTCTTTATGTCATTAACTTTTTTGTGAGTGGAATCCCTATGGGATTTGTCATTACATGGGTCTATCTTGAAAGCGACCGTTCGATATTGGCTTGTATGATATTCCATTTCTTTGTCAATTTCATGCAGGAGAAAATAGCATTGACTCCGGAGACCAAGTGCCTGGAGACGATAGTAATAACAGTACTTACAGTTATTATAGTCATGGCTAAAAAAGACATGTTCTTTGAAACTCGCCATGTCGGAAGACTGCTTGAATACAGCAACAACAGTGATAATGAAGTCCACACAGACTAATTGGGCTTCATGCTATCTTTGTTGTGGATGAAATTGATTATATCAAAATAGCTTTGAGAAATAAGACATAAAAGCTTATTTCCATTTTTTTATTTTTATGTTTTTTTTCTACCTGGAACATATTGGAAGCGTTATGAACATTAAACTATAATCGAAAATTATATTGTTAATATTATCTTATTTTGGAATAATTATGTTTTAAATTTTTTATTATAAAAATTAGAAACATTTAAATAAGTAATTTTATAATATGTGTAATTATAGATTTAAAATAAGAGATTTAGTCGATGTGAATGTTTCATATCGATAATCTGAAACTTAAATAGGGTAATTTGGGAATTCAAACAGGTGTTGAAATTTAAAAATTAAAAATGATTTGATGGGTATGATAAATGATATTATTGTTACAACGGGCATAAACATAGTATTGTTGGCAGTTTTATATAAATTGATGGCCTATGGGGGATTAATATAGTCCAATGCCAAGATAGGAATTTTAAATGTAGGGAGAGTTATGTGAATACCTCCTGCCATATTAACTCGTTGAGTTTGAACTTCAGAAACTATTTTTTAAAGCTCCGGTAAATGCCACTGCACAGTCATCATGAATGGATTCATTCGCTATGCAGTTATCTTTTCAGAAATTCTTCGCCCATTTTTTCGTGAACCCGTTGAATCCTTTCCAACAAGGAAAATTCCCTTCTAGAATATCTGCTGAAACCCTTTTTTCACGATTAACTTTATTTTCTCTTGAATTGCCTGCACCTGTGGTTAACCCTCTTTGGTTCATCTCAGCGATAATCAATTAACTAAAGTTCCAATCTGTGCTTCCGTCGAGTTCAATATATTGCACATCGGACTTGTCACGTTCAAAAGTATTTAATATTTCATTAATCAGCTTTCTTGGAGTATCTAATGGTGGGAGAGTTTATTGTGTTGTCTATATTTCATGCTTAAGCGAAATTGTCAAATTTTGAAAGATTGTTGTCATTTGAAAGTAAATTCACTTAAACGTGTAAGTATGATGTATTGTTCTCCAATATTTTCTCATTAATATTTGACCTTTTTGTGGTTTTATATAGTTTTTGTAGCATAATGGACAAAAACTATGGATGTAGTTACTATTTTCAAATATGGTAGAACGTTTGTTCTTAATATTAATTTTTTATAACGGAACGTTCGTTCTCTACATCATTTAATAATCATAAAATATAAATTTAATTCTACAATAAGGAGGAAATCACGATGAATAAAAAAATTGTGTTTGCATTGATTGTAGTGGGTTTGCTTGCTGTTTCAGCAGTCAGCGCTCAGAATTTTTTATTTATAAACAAAAATAATGATGATTCCATGTATCAGGTCTCTTTAATGCAGGCTTTCATGCATGGGGAATATAATGGTGTAATCACTGTGGAAGATTTTAAATCACACGGAGATATAGGTCTTGGAACATTTGAGGGTGTAAATGGTGAGATGATAGTTTTGGACGGTGTTGTTTATCAGGCAGCCGCTGACGGAAGCATTAATGTAATGCCGGATAATGAAACCATACCATTCGCCACAATAACTCACTTTAATGAAGATGCAAAAATTGATAACATTACAGCCAAGAACTTTGACGATTTAACCGGTCAATTGGACAAGGAAATTGAAAAATATGGTACTAACAACATGTATGTAGTCAAAATCAAAGGTGATTTTTCAAACATTACTGTTAGAAGCGTTGAAAAACAGGAAAAACCATATAAGGAATTCACTGAAGTTGCAAAAGTAGACCAAAAGGTATTCAACCACACTGACCAGACCGGAACGCTTGTGGCAGTATATTTCCCGGAGTACATGAACGAGTTGAACATGCACGGCTGGCATCTTCATTTCCTGTCTGATGATAAGACAAAAGGAGGTCATGTCCTAGGATTCAATAATTTTAAGGGATCAGGCCAGATTGATGAAATCCATGAATTCAGTATGATACTTCCAACAGACGATACATTTGCAAAAATGAATTTTACTGAAAATATGTCAAGTAAAATCAGTAGTGTAGAATAACTCTTTGAGTTATTCCTTTTTTTATTTTTTAATTGATTAATACCTTGAACCAAGTGAAAATTAGCATCTTTTATGATTAGTTAAAAGAAAGAAAAAAGTTTAAATCAAATTAAAGATTTAAATACAAAAATTTTTAAAAAAAATAAAAGCAATCAAAGATTGCTTAATTTCTATTCTGAAATATATAATCTTACACCTTGGATGATTAAACATATACCTATAAGAATTGCGACATAAATCGGATTATTAATTGAGAATCCTCCAAGGATAAATGCTATAATACCCAGAATTATTATCAATACTGAAGCAATTTTTGACATGTCTTGTCCTGAAAAGAAACCTGCTATACCTAATAGAATCATTAGAATACCAATTATATAGAATTGTAATCCTAAAAGGAATGATAATGCATCAATGTTGAATATGAATAATAAACCGAATATGATGGCCAGGATTCCAACAATGACACTTGGGGCTGAAAATCCACCTAATATTGATGCTATACCTAAGAACAGTAAACTTACTCCAATCATGATTGATACTAATTCGGAACTAAAAATAGGGAAAATTATAAAAATTAATCCTAAAATTATTGACAATATTCCGGATGTTTTATTGGCTTCCATATTTTTTCCTCCTAATTTTTGTTATGCTCACTTTTCAAGTGAAAAAATATAAGAATTCAAAAAGCAACATGCTTTTCACTTTTAGATTATCTTTTATATGCTATTTAATATTTTTTATAAAATAAGGAGTTATTTCATTTCGTATTGCCCAGTCAACCAAAAAATTAATCGGCTGTCAAATGCTGTTTAATTATGAGGGTTATGTTAAAATAGGAATTGATTCTGATATTATTCGGTCATTATCACTAAGAGCCGTGAGTAATTTGATTTGTTATAAAGTGCTGGTATAACTGCAATCAAAAGGTGATGTTATCATTTAAAAAAAGTTTAAGATGTAGGAATTAAAATCCTAGTAATCCTAATATTATGGAAATAGCTAATAAAGCTATTGCTATTTTTAATAATGTTTTTAAGCCTTTTACTGCTGCATATATTATTATAGCTACTATTATTATCCAAATAATTTTCATTATCAGATTTATCATATTTTTAGCCCCCTAATATTATTTCTTTGGAAATTTCTTCTTTTTTAAATTAAACATTCAATTAATATTCATTTGTTTTTGAGTATTAAATAGGCAACTTTCCGGTGTATTGCTCTATTGTTGTTTTAGCATCATTTAAATTAACTCCAGTCTTTTCTTCTACTGTGGATTTAACCTTACTTAAATTAGTATTGTTTGCATAATCATTTGCTTTTGACTGTAAATCTCCAGTCATGTTTTTCACGCTTGAAATAGTATTTTCTAATTTGGTCTTGTCCGGATAAACATTTTTGTACTCAACTGATTTTGCCATGTGGGCGGCAATGTTCTTGTCATTGCAGCAGATCAGGATATTGTCGTGTGTAGTTTCATTAGTTAAAGGAATGCAGTAGAATTTGCCGTTATAATTTACTTTAATGATATCAAATATTTGAATTTTTAATAATTCATCAGCATTTATTACATAACATGTAATCCCATCGATATCCTGTTTTTCCCCATTTTTTATTACTTCCTTCAGGGTATTGAATCCTAATTCAGTTACTTGGATGAAATTTGGGTCCTCGTGATTATTGTATGTAACTAATATTCCGTTGTTCCAATGCCATATTTTGGCCCCTGCAGCATTTCTGTCATATTCTGTCTGATTGGCAGGAACTTCTATTGTTGTTCCGTTTGGCGTTATATAAATTCTTTCATAATTGACGGTGGTTAACATTAGAAAAATAACGACTGCTGCTATAATAAACAGTATTACTCCAATTATAATAATTTTTTCATTCTCCACAGATTCACCTTCATTATTTTTAATGAATATTAATATATTTTTCTTATCCTGTTGTAAATAAATGCTCCAATTGTAATAATCACGAATGATGTTATTATAATTACTGCATTTTCAATAGTATTAATCAATAAGTTTCCGGATGATTTCAGGAACTTTAAACTTGCTTGAATTAATGACATGATTTGATTGATTATATCAATAATGAAATTTATTAACCCGGACAGCAATCCTAAAATTTGCTGCAGAATTGAGATAATTGTGGTGATAAGTCCTACAATGACTTCAAATATATATCCAATTAAGTTTAAAAGCTGTTCAAGGACAGTCAATATCATGCACAATATTTTTAAAATCCCGTCAAGTGTTTCCCATATCAATCCAAGCATCTCTAAAAGTTTTTCAAGGACGTCAACTAAAGTATGGATTTCTTTTATAAAGTCTTTAAACAGGTTTAAAAATTCTTCCAGAGTATTTATAAACATCAGATATCCATTTATTAACATGTCGATAATAGGTTTCCAGGAGTCATATAATGCATTGGCAAGGAGAGCAAAATAATCATACATGTTATTTAGTAATGTAGCATTTGTTTCATTATCGATTGGCGGAGTTATATTTGTAATGTTGGTTGCATTTGGGATGTTTGGAGTATTTATTGCAGAGGTTGCATTATTTGTGTCTTTTTTACTATCATCAATTGTTTTAAATGATACTTTATATGCAAAATAATCTGATTCATTACCTGATACGGATTTTAAAACTTCAAAATCAAAAACACCTTCAACATTATCGTTTATTTTAACAACTTCATGGTCACTTATTTTTTCGTGTGATGCAGCAACAGATGCACCGACTGGGGTACTGGAAGAACCGGTTTTTACAAAATCCGCTATTATTTTTTCAATTTGGTTTGCTGAATTCTGTTTGAAGCATTCAATTATGGCTAGCTTCAGTGTATTTGAATTGCCTACAGTTGATGTAGAGACATGTTTGAATTCATCTCCTGAACTTGCGGGAGGTTTTGAATAATCCAGAATAAATCCTATAAACCCATCACTAAATGCAATGTAATTTCCATTTCCTTTAGCTAAAATATAGTTATTTTTGGGTTTATTGTCCGTTTTGTTTTTATCGGTTGTCTGGTTATTGTCAGTTGGATTATCTTTATCGATTGTTTTGTCATGATCTGTTGTCTTGTTATCATCATTTGTGGTATTGTCCGCTACAACAATACTTAAAAAACAAAAGGAAATTAATATAACAATAATTAATGTAACTATTTTTTTATTCATATCATGCCTCTGTATTAATAGTTTATATTATACACATATATTAAATATTACGGCAATTTCAGATAATGGTACCGAACGTTCGTTCTTTGGTAATTAGAGGCCTGCTTTAAATTTTAAATACTATTATCTAAAAATATATATCTGTCAAGCAGTTAAGTATGTGATAAAAATGAATTTACGTGAAATTATAATTGACGCTATTAAATATCCTATTGGCGATACTCGAAAATTTTTAATATTCTGCGCTTTAATTAGTTTAATGAGCTTATCAACAATTCTCCCATCATACGGCTTTAATAATGATACTGTATCTATTATTCTAAGTATTGTGACATTAATCGTTATGTTTATAGTTTTAGGGTACTTAGTTGAGGTAATGAAAGGCGGAACTGAAGGTGATGACGCCCTTCCTGATTTTGATTATGTAAAACAATTTATCATTGGCATTAAAGCATTTATTTTAGACATGATTTATTTCATCATACCTGCAGTCATTGTCATAATTGTCGCTTCAGTAACTGGACTGTTTACTTCATTAACTAAAATCGTATATGCCAGTATTGGAGCCGTAGATAATGGTGCAAGCAATTTCACTATGATAATGGCAACAATTCCCCAATCAACAATGACCACATTCACCAATGCGTTAACTGTTACTTTAATAGTTGCAATTATATTATTTGTCCTATTTTCATTGATGGCAGTTACAGCTCTGGTCAGATTTGCAAGATTGGGAAGCGGGATTGAAGGTCTGAGATTTAGGGAAATACTAAATGACATGTCAAAAGTCGGTTTTGTAAAGATTATAGTTACCTTGATTGTGATTTATATAATTGTAGTTGCTTTGACAGTTGTTATCGGGCTGATTGGATTGATTCCGGATATTGGTGTTTTCATAGGCATTTTTGTCGTAGTGCCTTTCATACTCTTGTTTTTATATAGGGCTATCGGTTTATTGTATGCTGATACACAATAATAAAAAACATTAAATATCAAGTTACATGGGGTAGTTATGCTAAAATGAAAAAAAGCAAATGCTTAAGCATTTACTACTCTAATTTCTGATTAATTTTTCACTAGTCAAATTACTTCTTTTATTTTTGATATAGCTACAATTAAAATTAAACATTAAAGAATTGTTTTAATTTTAAGGAAAGTTATTTGCCATTAACGGACACATATTCCTAAATTTATAAATTTTAATTCATTAAGTATATATATATCAAACAGTTTACAAAGTCATTTTTCAAAAATATGCTCATGCGTTGCTGTATTTTTTAAGAAATATTAATGCAATAATGACCGTTGCAATAACTGAAATCACATTGGCAATCATTGAAGGCAATCTTAAACATTCTGGAGCCTGCAGAATATATCCGAATGCAATTAATGTGCACACAATTGCCGGAATCAATGCAATAACATATGGTTTTTCATTATTGCTGAGATAAGCGCTTGCAGCATATAATACTATTGTAGCCACTATTAATTGAGACACTGCAAAATATCTCCAAATCAAACTGAAATCAACAAAAGTTAATCCGAATGCCACTAAAAACAATGGCACAGCAATTTTCAGTCTTGAAATTAGTTTTTCATGGTTGAGATTGAGTTCATCGGCAATTGTTATTCTTGAGCTTCTAAGTGCCGTATCGCCTGATGTAATTGGACAGATGACAACCCCGATAATAGTTAAAACCAAACCGACAGGTCCAACTAATGTTTTTGCCATTTCATAAACTGCTACTGAAGGTGTTGCACCATAGATTACTGCAAGCTGAGGCTGTCCGTGGAAAAATGCCATTGCAATTGCAGCCCAAACAAGAGCAACCAAACCTTCCAAAACCATGGCGCCATAGAATACTGGTCTGGTATCGTTCTCATTTTCAATGCATCTTGCAACAATTGGGGATTGGGATGCATGGAAACCTGAAACGGCACCGCAGGCAATTGTAATAAACAGATATGGGAAAATGCTCTTGTCAGTTAAATACAAACCTTGTGTTGTGAACTCAGGAATGGAGTATGATGGATTTAAGATCAATGCTCCAATCATCAGCACTGCCATAATTAACAATAATGCTCCAAAAACAGGATATATTTTCCCGATGATTTTATCAACCGGAAATACGGTTGCAATCAAAAAGTAAATGAATATTATTGTTACCCAAATAAGTATAGGAATACTAGTTATGTCTGTGAGCAAACCGGCAGCTCCTTTTGCAAATGTGGCTGAAACAAAAATTCCCGTAATTACAATAAGGACTGCCATGAACTTTTGAATTTTAGTACCCAGATATTTTGAAATAATGCTGGGCATTGTGAATCCGTCATTTCGCACGGACATGAATCCTGAGAAGAAGTCATGAACTCCTCCAATGAAAATTGTACCCAGTACAATCCATAGGAATGCAGCAGGACCGAACAATGCTCCTTGTATTGCTCCAAAAATAGGTCCCAAACCGGCAATATTTAAAAAATGAACTAAAAAGTTCTTGATTTTAGACATTGGCATATAATCAACACCATCCTGCAGTCTAAATGCAGGTGTTTGGTGGGTTTCATCAACCCCAGAAATCTTTTCAAGGAATTTTCCATAAACAAAGTACGAAGCAACCAATGCCAGAACACAAATAATAAAACTATACATGAAAGTATATTTGATTTTTGATTTTAAAAATATTTGCAGAACAGATGTTTTGGTACTGTCAAATCTTTTTGCAGAAATCGTTTCAATTTATTAAAGAATAGTTCTTTTTTAATTGAATGTTTCAAAAACAATGTCTGCTCCCACATAGGACAGTTCAAAGAAAATAAAGCAAACAAATATCCAGATATCAAATATGCCATAAACAGCAAGTCGGGATACTACAATCTTCATTACAAAATGATATTCAAAAAATAATTTAAAAATCTGTTTTCCGTCCGGGTTGGAATTAGTTCATGACCTATTGTGGCATTAGTTAAAACATTGTCAAAAGCATTTAATTTTGTCGACCCTTCATCTTTTCCAGAACTATTGATATTCTCAGTATACGCCCATTTTTGCTCTTTCAAATAGTTCTTCAGTATGAATTTTTTAGAAAAATAAATGGATTGAAAAGATTAAAAAAATTGTTTTTACTGGCATTTGATGGCCTGCCAGGTCATTTCAAAGTTTTTCTCAAAAATGGAATCAATATCCTCATTTGGAAAAGATAACCAAATGCCTTGAATTCCCATATACATGATATACAATGATTGGGCAATGTTTTTACTTGGGAAGTCTTTTCTGATTTCATTTTGCCTTTTGCCGTCTTCTACAAGGCCGGTTAAAAATAATTCAATATCATTTCCTGTTTGTAAAATTATCCGGTTAACCTCATCATTGGCATATCCTGTTGAGGTTAAAAGAATTAACACTGTCCCATAACTGATTTTTTCATCGATGCTTTCAATTTCCACACCGTCTATGAAGTGATGTAAAATATAAAACAGTGCATCATGGATTCTGTCCCTTGATGAACCTTCAAAAGGGATTTTATCAAAATCAATTTTAATATAATCCACCATATACTTTTGCATAATTGCTTCAAATAGGTCTCTTTTATCTGAAAAATGATAATATATGCCGCCGGTTGTAAGTCCTGTGCAATTTCGAATTTCACTAATTGAAATATCGATTGTGCCTTTATCCAATATCAATTTCAGCGTTTTTTCAACAATCAAGTCTTTAGTGTTCATCTAACCACATTATGTTTTTAATAGTTAATTTATTATTCTCTGAATCTTATCTTTTCCCATTCCAAATTAAAAATATCTTCAAAGACTGAAATCATATCATTAATTATAAACATCTCCCATTTATATTGAATTCCCCAGTACATGATAATTAATGACTCTACAATGTCTTCGGTTGAGAAGTCTTGTCTGATCTGTCTGTTTTTTTGACCTTCCTTAATAATTTCTGTGAAAAATTCTATTAATTCTTTTAGGGCATTTTGGACTGACTCCAGGGTATTTTCATGAACATATCCTTTTGCAGTCAAAACTGACAATATGATTCTGTAGTCGATTTCATCATCAATTGATTCAATTTTGATTCCGGTTTCCTTTTGCTTAAACATCTCAGCCAGGACATCGTGGATTTTCTCTTTTGCATTTCCCTTTATCTGGCGGAGTTTGTCAATGTTGAATTTGTAATAGTTAATATAGTATCTTTCAATAATTTCATTATATATCTCTTCTTTATTTGAAAAATAGTGATATATTCCACCAATAGCAATTCCTGAGGCATCACTGATTTCTCTAATTGAAATGATGGAGTTTTCCTTTTCAATCATTAATTTTAAAGTCTTTTCTAAAATTAATTTTTTTGTATTCATACATTTAATAATTATATTTTTTATACTTATTAAATAATGTAGAGAACGAACGTTCTGTAATGTGGAAAATTTGTATAAATAACAAATGTTTTGTTATGTTGGAAAATGCTAATTAAATTCATAGTTTTTATTCATTAAGCATCATAAACTTTATAAAACAATAAAATAATAAATATTAGCAAGAAAAATATTGAACATCTAAATCAACATTATTTGTTAGTATTTTCTTAAAATTTTTATATTGATGTGGAGGATTAATAGACATGAATGAAACTCTTAAGGAACACTCATGGATTCCATTGATATTGGTGGCCTGTGCTTCATTTATTATAACATTGGATGCTACATTCATGAATGTTAGTATTTCCAAGGTTGTAGTTGACCTGCATACTGATGTGAGTACCATTCAATTGATCATGTCCTTTTATACTCTGATTACCGCAGCATTCATGCTCCTGAGTACCAAACTTCAGGACATAGTCGGTAAAAAGAAACTGTTTATTATCGGTACAATGCTTTATGGTGTCGGTACATTTACTGCAGCAATAAGTTGGGATACTGGAGTATTATTTATCGGATGGGCATTGATTGAAGGTATTGCAGGAGCATTAATGACGCCTGCTACTGTTTCTCTTATAAGTGGAATATATCATGGTGAACAACGTACATTTGCTTTGGCAATTGAAAGTGTAATGGTTTCCATTTCCGCTGCTGTCGGTCCACTGTTCGGTGGGGTCATGACAACATTCTTCAGTTGGAGATGGGGATTCGCAATTGAATTAATATTTGTAATCTTTATTTTAGTGATGCAAAGTAAAATACCTGACTTTGAACCTACCGAATCCAGAAGCGATTTGGATATTACTGGTGCTATAATTTCATTAATAGGACTTGTCTTGTTCGTATGGGGTATTTTAATGCTGACAAAAGATACATCTACCAGCGTAATGGTAATCGTTGCAGGTTTAGTTATCTTGGCAGCATTTGCATGGTTTGAAAGCAGAAGAAAAAGTAACGGTAAAGTGCCGTTACTTGATATGGGATTATTCAAAGACAGAAATTTACGTGTAGGAGCAATCATTAGATTGATAGGTTGTCTTGCTATGGGAGGAGCATTGTTTGCTGTTTCCCTGTTCCTGCAAAGTGTAATGCAGTTAAATGCATTAAATACAGGTTTGACCACACTACCTATGACTATAGGTCTGCTTATTTTTGCAATAGCAGCCCCAAGTTTGTCTACTAAATTTAGTCATAAGACACTCATTGCAGTAGGATCTTTAATCGCAATCGCCGGATGTGTGATTTTAAGCTTCCAATTCAGATTGAATACATCAATGTATGATTTAATGCCTGGCTTGTTTGTATTGGGTGCTGGACTTGGTTTTGTAATGTCTTTAAGTACAGATATTTCATTGGCCAATATTCCTGAGGAAAATGAAAACAATGCATCCGGGGTTCTTACAACCACACAGACATTAGGTGAATCAATGGGTACGGCAATTATTGGAGTAATTTTAATTCTTGGAGTTATGGGAGGTTTAAGCACTGCAATCGATATGTATGCACCAGACCATTCAGGTGACGCAAAATTCTTTGATGATGCAGCAAATTACCTCCAAGCAGCCGGTACTGATAATATTACACAGGACAGCACTGTTATGAAAGCTGTAGATACCATTATTCAGGAAGCCATGGGATTCGTGATGATAGTAACGACTATTCTGCTGGCAGTTGTATTTATTGCAACGCTGCGGCTGCAGCCGAAAAAACAATGAGAGTTTAACTCTCATTTTCATTTTTTTATATAATTAAATTTTTGGAGGAAAAAATATGGAGTCAAATCAAATATCTGGAATATTATCAATAATTTTGGGATTGATTTTTTTAATTTGTCCTATTTTTAGTACTGCATTTTTATCTATTTTTATTGGGTTGAGTTTAATATTCTTTGGTATAGCTTTTATACTATCCGGATTTTCAGCAGCCAATATAATTATTGGAATTCTTGCCATCCTGGTTGGGCTGGTATTCGTATTTAATATTGCCGCATTATCATTCGTTTTCGGATTACAATTCTATATCATTGGTATCCTAATGATTATAGCAGGTATTGTTGGTATTTTTTCAGATTCACAATTTGGAAAAATCGCTTCTATATTCCTTATAATTTTAGGTATAATATCCTTTGCTCTTGGAGGATTTTCAATCGATCAGCCTCTTTTCGCTGCAATCCTTATAGGTGTAGCTTTAATCGTCCAGGGTGTAAAATTATATCTGCTGGAATAGAAGTTTAATAAAGCAATCTTTTGATTGCTTTTTTTATTTTTTTAAAAGTTTTGTATTAACTTTTTTTAATAATGCAGTACGCATGAGGATTTGGTGAAAAGATGAATGTCAAATTAAACAACCGGACTTCGCTATTGGTATTGTTTATTCTAGCCGCAAGTCTGGTAACAATAGCCCAATCAATTATTACAACAGGAGTTGTTTATCTGATGGGTGACTTTTCTGTCTCATCAACACAGGCACAGTGGTCCTATTCCGCATTTTTGCTTGTTGTGGGAGTTATGATTCCTTTAAGTGCTTATATATCACGCAGATTCAGTGCAAGAACAATATTTTTCTTTTCATTAACCATATTCCTTTTGGGATCCATCATATGCTATTTTTCAACTTCATTAATTGTGTTGATTATTGGTAGGGTTCTTCAGGCTATTGGAAACGGCATTATAATGCCTTATGTCCAGATTTTGCTCTTGAGAACCATCCCTGAAGAAAAATGGCAAACATATATGGGATTATACGGTTTGGTTGTTGCAATAGCGCCGGTCGTCGGTTCATTTATAGGCGGATTTGTAATAACATTATATGGCTGGAGAGAACTGTTTTCGTTTTTTACAGTCGCCACGATAATCATTTTGGTTTTAGGCATATTTTCTGTAAAGGACAACACTCCTAGTGAAGATTATCCTCTCGACTATTTGTCTGTTGTATTGTCAGTGATTGGATGTTCAGGAGTGATGCTTGGCTTTACAAATGTTGCGGATTATGGATTTACACATTATCTGGTAATTTTGCCGATAATTATTGGGATTATAACTTTAATTCTATTTGTAAAACGTCAATCAAAATTGGATAAACCTTTGATTAACTTGTCCATACTTAAAAACAAGTATTTCCTGGTGGGCACAACATTTATCTGCATTCTCTTTTCATGCTTGAACGGATGTACTGCACTTATCCCAATATTCATTCAGGGCGTAGCCTACAATTCAGCAATTATTTCAGCATCAGTGCTTCTGCCTGGAGGATTAATGATAATTATTTTTAATATCATAGGCCCATTGCTTACAAATAGAATAGGAATCAAAAAGGTCCTGATTATGGGGTGTATTGTTTCCATAATGGGATTTGCAACAATGATGTTCTATACTCAGGATTCCTCCTTTGAATTCATGACCATAACTCAGTCAATCCGTCTTATCGGTGCGGGGTTGGTTCTGATGCCTGCCACAACATGGACATTGACCATGGTATCGGATAAGGTGGAGGACGGAACTGCAGTAAACAATACCCTAAGACAGATTTTTGCAGCAATCGGATCATCAGTTGTAGTTGTTATAGTTGCTGTTTTGGCAGGAGGTGCTATAGACCACAATATCGCATCAGTTACAGCATTCAACCAGACTGCACTGATTCTTCTGGTTTTACATGTCGTGATGCTTATTTTGACCATATTATTCATTGATGATAAGGACAAAATTGAAAATTCGAATACGGCCGCATAACTATACTGACTACTTCTCCAACGGATTATTCTATCAGAAGCTATTAAAAGTTCAACCGATACGAAAATAAAAATCAAATAAAATAATAACAGAATGAACCAAGAAGCAAAACAATCCATATTACACCGATTGACAATTATATATTTATTAGTTAAAAACAAAATGATTATTATGAGAAAGTTTTTGAAGGTTTCATTGAAATTCCAATGGAAGACAATATTGGTTATTTTCGCTTTGATAGTTATTCAGACATTCTTTCAAATGGAAATAATTGATTTGTTCAGTACGGCTTTGACTGGTGTTAAAGAACAGAATATCGATTTGCTTGTCAAATCCGGATCATACATGTTATTGTATACGGTCATTTCAGTGATTTCCATTTATGTCATTTCATTTCTCTCAACAAGAGTGGCTTCAAATGCAGCATATACGGTCCGTGAGAAAATATTTCATATACTGATGAACTTGCCTGGTGAGGAAATTGCCAACTTTAAAATTTCAGGGCTAACTACAAGGTCAACCAGAGGGATGTCCTCAGAACAGGGCTTTATAGTGATAATACTCACACAATTAATGCTGGTTCCAGTTACACTCGTAGCAATTATTTATGAAATAGCATTGATTGATACGACTTATGCGATATTCTTCTTGGTATTTGTCGGTGTTCTTGCAATGATTCTAATTTTTAGAATGAAACAAATTGTAAAAATATTTTTCAGAGCCAAAAAGACATACGGAAAACTGAACCTGATGTTTTTATCCAAAATCAGTGATATTGCAGGCAGGATTCCATTCAATAAACAGGAGTATGAAGAGGAATTTGAAAAGGCATGTGAGAATTCCTATGACAAGAACGTCACCTATATTTTAAGCCAATATTACCTTGGGCCGGTATTATTATGGGGTTTATATGCCATTGTTCTGATTACATTTGCAATGGTTAATTCCGGATACACCATTGGCTTTGAAACCGACAGTGTTGTGGATTCATTCATTATTCTGATATATGTTGCCTACTTCGTCAGTACTCTGACGTTTCTGCCGGCATTAATTGACAGGTGGCCACGTGCATATGCCACTTCTGTGCGTCTGGAGGAAGTCCTGAATCTGGAAGATAAAACCATAAAATCCAAAAACACTGATAATCCAAAAAGAATAGAAATTGTAGAGGAAGATGTTTCCTGGCATGATATGGGCATATGGGCTGAAAGAAGGGAAATCTCTCAAAAATTCACTTTAATATTGAAGGATGACCGAGCCAAAGTAGGAATATCAATGATTTTACTTACGGTATCCACATTGTGCATGGTTTATGCCCCTAAAGTTGCAGGAAAGACTGTTAATTTATTGAGTTCCAATGTGAATTCATCCAACGATGCTGCCATCTACATTAACCTGGCCTTGCTTTTGGTATTATATTCTGCAGGGTATCTCTTAAAATTAACTCCAAAGAGAATCATGGGGATTACCGGTGAAAAAGTGGCCTATAATTTAAGAATGGGATTATTTGACAAGATTGATGCTGTCGGATCTACTTTCATTCAGGAAAACTCAAAGGGTCTCATCATGTCCAGATTAAACAACGACGTGATGAACATCAGGGAGTTTGTCTCTTCCAAAATTTCTGAACTTTATGCGCAAATCCTATCGATAGTCCTTGTAATAGTACTGATGATGACGACAGACTTCAGATTGAGCTTAATTTATTTGGCGATATTGCCTGTTTATATCATTTCCTTTTATTTATGCGATTATAAATCTAAAGACTATTATGATGGTCATCAAAAGCATTTGGGGCGTATGATGAGCTATTTTGAAAGAGGTCTTACAAATCGTGATTCATTCCATGAAAAAGGGTTTAAAAAACTCAACCAAACTGTAATTGACTATTATGCCAAATCCAGAAACGTTACTAATATTATGGAGCCTGTTACAACCCTTTTGACAAATGTGAGCAATATAACTGTTTATATGGCGGGCATTTACTTTTTATCAGTTGGTGAAATACAGCTGGGAACTCTATTGGCGGTTATCATGTATGGGCAGTTATTGACTAAACCTATTAAAAAACTAAGCACCTCTATGGCGTCTATTGAAACTGCATTTTCAAGCATCAAAAGAATATTTGCTATTATTGACTATCGAAAAGAGGAATGATTGGATTTTTAATCATGTTAATATAAAAAGGAACTTATAAACCTTTATTTATTTTTTTAATTTGGATAAGTGTAAAACTTCAAGGATAAATTTTTTTTATATTCGATGCAAAGGATTTAATCCGTATTATAATAATTGTGCATTCTCGCATATTTGATATATGCTTTAATGGTTGATTTCAGTTGTTTTTTTTTAAGTTTGAATGTTAAAATTGATGTCAATTAAATCTTATTGTAAATTTCGCTTTTCTCTTGTTTTTTTTTGCTTTTAAAGCATTGTTTGTAAGAATTCATTTAAATTATCAATTAAAAAAATAATGCTATATATTTATTAATAATCAAAAATAAAACTCTATATTAAGTATTGTAATTATTCACAATGCATATGTAAGTATTAATGAACAGAACGAATGTTCTGTCATATTACTTGATTTTTAGACAATATGAGGTATTTTTAAAATGAAGAAAAAAACGATTGGGGTATTACTGATAACTCTTGTAATGATTATAAGTATCGGTGCAATTTCAGCGGCCGATACAAATGATACATTGCTGGGGGCTGTTAGTGATACAAATAATCCATTGCTAGTGGAAGCTAGCGATACAAACATTGCAACAACGTCTGTTGCTTTGGATTATGAAGACAATGCCACTTCGCTTGAAAGTGATGCAGGCAGTGATGTTGAAATTAATGTAAATGATAATCAAGATGAAATTTCAAATCAGAAAGTGGGAACTTCTTCTAATGTAAATGATGATTTGCTTTCTGCTGCTTTAAATGATGATCTGCTTGGAGAAAACCCAAACTTTTATTATAAAGAGAAAGGCAAATGGTACGGAGATTTGGATGATGCCGTTGACGATGCCTGTGATGATGGTGGGGGAACAATATTACTTACAGCAAGAGCATGGGGTTACGATTCGGCTGAACGAAAAATTACAATTAGTGACGGTGTAAGGATAACATTCCAGCCTTATAATCCAGGGGATACGGTTATTTTTGACGGCCAAGGTAATGAGTACTGGTTCTTTGTGATAGACGATGCAAATGCACATGTCACCTTCAATAACATAACCTTTAGAAATGGAGGTGCATTTCAGGGTGGTGCTATTGAGGTTGTACATGGATCTTTGACCTTGGACAACTGTAAATTTGAAAACAATAAAGCTTATAAGAACAAAGCTGGAGGTTTTGGTTGGGGTGGAGCAATCTTTCTTGATGAATCAGATGCTTCACTCATAGCTAAAAATTGCCGGTTCACAAACAATAACGCAGCATCTGGGGGTGGAGCGGTCTATGTTGAAGATGGGGCTACAGCTACTTTTAATAGCTGTTATTTCGAGGGCAATAAAGCAGCCGGAAGTGCTAACCATGTTCAGGATGAAGATAGTTCATCATCCCATTCCTTTTCCGATTGTCAGTTTATAGGAAGCGGTTCCCTTGATATTGATGTGGAGGTTACTACTAATACAGTTCGTATAACTCCTGATGTAAACGATGATGTGAATTATGCTGTTTTATATAAAAATGGTGAGGTATGTGGTAGAGAACCTTGTAATGATGGTGATACTGCAACTTTCGATAATCTGGAGAAAGGAACCTATACAGTTTACATGATGAAAAATTGGGAAGCAAAATATGAGTATCCAGGAAATACTTTTTCTCTTATAAATCCTTCTTTTGTTTTAGATGGTGAGCAGGTATTTGAAAATTTAAATGCTGCTGTAAATGCTATTCCTAGTGGTGGATCAGGAGTAATTACTGTTGAAGGTGGAACTTACACGGATCCTGCTAATTTTATGGTCTGTATTGAGGATAAAACGGTAACAATTATGCCTAAAGATTATGATCCTTTGAATCCTGTTATTTTTTCACCCGATTCTATACAAAATTTTGTGTTTTCGGTTTTTCCGAATGGCCAACTCACTATGGAACATATAACTATGACAGGGAATATGCCTAGTGCATTAGTAATCTATGCTAATCGGGTGTGTACCATTTCAAATTGTGAATTTAAAAATATTGCATCTTTTGGAACTTTACCGGGAGAACCAATTTATGCGATTGGTGCAAATCTGGTACTGGATGGCAATACTTTTGAATCTAATGGTAGAATGTACTTAGAAAATACTGTTGTAAATATAGATGATTGTACTTTCACTTCTAATAATGATTATTCCAATTGTCAAGGGGGAGCTATCTATGCTGATTCTTCTTCAAATGTAACAGTTACCAACTCAGAATTTACATATAATCAGGCCTTCAACGATGATAAAGATGATCCGGTTAAGGTCGCTAAAGGTGGAGCAATATATGCCAGTAAACTTAAAGTAGATAATACGGAGTTTATAGGAAATGGAGCAGAATTGGGGGCGGCTATTTATATCGCCGGCGACTCTAATGATCCTGTAAATATAACCAACTGTGTTTTTGATTCCAATGTTGCAACTAAAGGTTATAGACACATATACTCCGAATCAGCCACAAGGATATTTAATTTAGAGTTCAATGAATATGATGTGAATATAAAAATAGATGCAAAAGATGGATCATATGGTGAGGATTATATTCTTGAGGGTGATTTTGACTGGGGATCTAATTTAGATAATAATTATACTTTTTTTACGGGAACTATAGATGATGGAGATGTGGTTGGAGACTTAGTCAACATTGAAGATAGTCGATTTAAAATAAATATTGGTGTATTGTCCGGAGGAACACACGAATTCGCCATTATAGGAATGTTTGTTCAAGAAGACAGTAATGATTATTTCTACACCCATAGGTATCATTCTGATTTATATGGAAATCAATTCTATATAGATAAGGACGCATATGCAGAAATATTGATTGATAAAGCTAAAATAACATTAACTCTTGATGTAAATAATGTTTTAATTCCTGAAACACCTGTTTTAAATGTTGAAGCTAATTGGGATTTGAATTATACTATTTTTATTGGAAATAAATATTATCAAATGGAAGTTAAAAATGGTAAGGGCAGCATGCCGTTGACTGGCCTTGATTTAGGTAATTATACCGTTGTTGCTATGCGCGATAGTGATGAAAACTTTTATCTTGCTATGAATTACACTAATTTTTCAATTAGTAAAACTTACAGCAACTTCCTTGTCTTAAGTACAAATGTGGAATATGATACCTTGAATGAGGCTGTAGCCAATTCCAATAATGATGATACAATTTATGTTAAAAAGGGTACATATAAAAACACTGGAATAGTAATATCCAATAGGACTTTGGATATCACTGCATTGGAAGGCGCAATCTTTGATGCTCAAGGCGGTGACGCCAATTTCATAATAGTAAATGAAAACGCCATAGTTGATATATCTGGCATAACATTCAGAGGACTTCACAACAGAAATACTAATTATGGGGCTATAGTCAATCACGGATACCTTACACTGACTTCATGTAATTTCACAGACAATAAGATTACAAAGACATCATTTGCTGAAAATGGTGGGGCAGCCATATTCAATGACGGGTATTCATTGGAGATTGACAGTTGTAATTTCATAAATAATGCCGCTCCTTTAAAAGTAAGTACTGCAGCAGTCACATCTGTGGGTTATGAGGACATTTCAATCACATCTTCCAAATTCATAAATAACTCTGCACGTGAAGGAGGAGCATTGCACTTCAAGAACATATCCCAATTTGAAGCGGCAATCATTTCATGTGACTTTGAACAGAATACTGCTGTTAAAGGATCTGCAATATATGTAGGTAGCAATTCCAGATATCTGGCTGTCACATCATCCAGCTTCAAGAAAAACGACATCAAAAACAGTTTGGGAGAAAATGCGCAGCTGGAAGGTGGAGTAATATATGTTAACGCCAACACCAGTGAAGTAACCTTTGATATTGATTTATCCAATTTTGAAAACAACTCCAACAGAAATGTTAACGGTGGAGTCATATGTCTAGATGGAAATTCAAAAGCCATAATTGAAAGCTGTATATTCAATAACAATAGCGGTAAGGTGGGTTCTGTAATTTTAATCAAAAACCCTTATAACAAAAAGCTCACGTTATTCGTAGATGACAGTAACTTTATAAATAACCATGCAACAACTGGAGCCATTGCAACCTCTCCTAGAATTACAACACTCATTGACGAGTGCGTTTTTGCAGATAACACCGGAGAAAACAGGAATATTTACAGCAATGGATTTACAGTAGTTCATGATTCTATTTTTGATGTTAAGGATGCCAAATTAAATGCATTGTCTGTTCAATATGGTGAAAGCTCAACAATCAGCGGTACAGCAGATGTCGGTACCAATTTGTATGCAGCAGCCAATTTAACAGTTGCTGATGATAACGTTCTTGTGGAAATCGAAAACAATACTTTCACATATAAAACAGATATATTGAATCATGGCAAATATTATGCTGTTTTAAACAAGATTTCTGATAACAATAATAACACATATCTGATGGACAGCATAACTGAAATTTTCAGGGTTAACAATGTTGCCCTTGATTTTGGTGTTTCCGTTGACAATATTACCTATGGTGAAACTCTGAAAGTAGTTGAAAGCATACCTTCAAATGCTACAGGTACGTTAGATTACCAGTTGAACGGAAAGTATTACACAAAAGAAGAAATTGAGTCATTGAACTTAGATGCAGGAAAATATACTCTTGTAGCGGTCTATGATCATGAAGATTTCGCCTTCTCATCAACCACTGTTGATTTTGAAGTTTATAAAGCCAATCCAACCATATCTGTAGCGGATGTGGAAGTAGTATATGGCGACAGCATTATTGTAAACATAGAAACAAATGTTCCGTCAATATATACAATAGAAATTGATGATTACAAAACTGTCAAATTCATTAATGGAAGCAGATTTGTTGAAATAGAAAAAACATTCGAACCTGGCAATTACACAATCAAAGTCACTTCACAGGAACGTGTAAACTACATATCAAATTTCACTGAGGCCATTTTGAAAGTCAATAAAAATCGTGCATTATTCATGTTAAGTGTCTCTAATAACGTTGCAGATTCCGATGATACTGTCATCAAGGTTTCAGCTCCGGATAATGCAGTGGGAAATATAAGATACACAGTCTCAGATTCAAATAAAAACATTGTTTATACCACAACCCAATCCTGCAGTGATGATTTAATCATTCCGGACTTGGATGATGGAACCTATGAAATAAATGGTGTATTTGAAGGTGATGATTTATACTATCCGACTAATAATATTCAAATGACTTCATTATCCATTAGGAAATCATCAGCTGATGTCAACAATAACAACATTGGTGAAGAGGAAGATGAAGGCAGATTCATGTATCAATACGATGAAGATGATGATTACAGCTATTTTGATACTTTAGAGGATGCAGTCGATGAAGCCGTGTTATATGGTGCAGGTATCATTACAGTTAGAGGCGGAACCTATCTCGTATCCAGTATGGATATTGAAGGAGAAGTGGAATTAACAATCAGGGCTTACGGAGATGAAGAGGTTATCTTTGACTGTGGCGGTGATGATTACTTCATGCTTTTAACATATGGTGAGGAAGTAGAGTGGGTCACGGTACCTCCACCTCCACATCCAGAGACATATCAGACAGATGGCCCTACCGTTACACTCGAAAACATTACAGTAACTGGGGGAAAATGCAGGTATGGTGGCGCTATTGACCTGAGAGTAGGTACTTTGACCTTGACCAACTGTAATTTCATCAATAACCATGCTACTGTTAAGGGTGGAGCCATATATGTTGGTACATGGGATGGAGAAAATGATGCAACTCTCATTGCACTAAACACTACCTTTACAAACAATTATGCAGAAGATGAAGGTGGAGCAATCTATATTGCAGATGACAATTTAGATGGCCAATCAACATCAGCATCATTTATGTTATGTACCTTTTTAGACAACTACCAAGGTGAAGATGATGAGAGAGTGAGGAATTACTTTGGTGGTGAAACTAAGCATATAACTAGCCAGTATTGTATCTTTAACGGTAATGGTACAATATACAATTTTGAAATAGATAAAATCAATCAGACTGTCTATGTTAACGGTACTTCTACTGATGTATTCGATTCAGTGGTCTTATTGTACTTCAATCAGGCACCTTTATACTCAATTGACAATAAGGGGGCAAGTGATTTCAACGTCACTTTTGAGGATGTGATTGGTGGAAACTATACTTTAGGTGTAATGAACGACCATAACTTCAATACATACATATTTGATGTCACATTTGAAATGAAAGTGCCGAATTTTATCATATCCGAAGATGAAGTATATGAAAACTTAACCGATGCTATTGATGCCGTTGTGGAAAATGGCATTATTTATGCAAATGTAAATTATTATACTGAAGACAATATGGAAATTGATATCCACAAATCATTCACCCTTAAAAACTTCAGAGACAGAGATGTTGTTTTCGACGGAAGCGGTGAAAAATGGTTCTTTACAATAGCTGAAGGAAATACTGTTGTATTTGAAGGATTATACTTTACTGATGGGGCTGTAAAAACTTATGCAAGCATTGAAAATAACGGTAATTTAATAATTAAAAACTGCTCATTCGATAGTTTCGAAACCAGTGAAATCATACACAACACAGGTTTATTGAACATATTAAACAGTACGTTTTCACTTAATTCAGTTAATAACGCTCTTGTTTGGAATGATGCGACCTTATTCATTGAAACAGTTGAATTTTCAGATAATATCGTCAATATAAGTTCTGCTGTATACAACAATGGGGCCGCAGAAATTGTCTCTTCCAATTTCACAGGAAACTATAATGGTGGAAATGGTGGTGCAATATATAGCACTAATTCATTATCTGTTAAAGACACTGTTTTCACAGAAAATGAGGGGTATGATGGTGGAGCTATTTACAGTATGGGGATCTTACAGGTCTTAAACTCTACTTTTGAAGATAACAGTGCAAACGGATATGGTGGAGCAATTTTCAATGGAAATGAAGCAAACATATTTAATTCAACATTCACCGGATCATCCAGCGAAAAGGACGGCGGAGCTATTTATAACAATCATACAATGACTATTAATAATTCCACATTCGTTGGTAACACCGCAACCGGAAAAGGCGGAGCCATTTACAACAACGGATCTTTAAACCTTACAAAATCATTCTTTGGAATTAACTACGCTGAAGAGTTTGCAAACATTTACAATGCAGGAGATATTCAATTCAGCCAAAACATATTTGATTTCTATGATGTTGTATTGATTGTACCTGATGGTGAATACGGCATTCCTACAACAATTACAGGTACACTTAACCCTGAATTCAACATGGACATTCAGGTAACATTGCCTGAATTTGTTAATAATGACGATGCTCAAGTTACCATTTCAGACGGCGTATTTGAATATATTACAGACCCTTCCCTGCCAAAAGGCATTTATCCTGTTAAATTAAATGAAACCATTTATGACGTCTACGGCAACGTTTATTATGGTGAATTAATAAGTGACAGGCTTATCATAAATAAGGCGAATGTCTACATCAATGTGACTGTAGGTGATGTTGTCATACGTGGTGCACCAGGAATACCGCATTTAAATATTGATGCAAGTCAAAACGGATTATTCTATATTCTTTTCAATAATAAGCTTTCAAATGTCACTATTACTGATGGTCATATTGCATTGGACTTGGAAGCTGTAGGTGAAGGAAATTACTCTGTATTCGTTTTCCGTGAGGGTAATGAAAACTATAACGATGCGATAAACACAACAACATTCAAAGTCACAGAATATGAAGGCAACTTCATTGTAAACAGTACAGGCAATCAATCCGATACATTACGTGAAGCCCTTGAGGATTCTAGACCTGAGGACATCATTTATGTAAGGGAAGGAAACTATACTGGCGCTGACAATTTGGGCTTGTCCATTTACAGTAAAAAATTAACTATAATTGCACTTGGAGATGTTGTTTTTAATGGAGATTCAACTGATTTAAACTTTTTGACTGTTGATGCAACTGCCGATGTTACTATATGTGATGTTGTAGTTTCTAGCTTTAATACTAATAATAATAGGGCAATCATTGAGAATAGAGGTAATTTGACTCTTGACGGATGTGTCATTGTCAATAACACTTGTAGTAAGGAATGTCTTACAATTGTATACAATTCTGGAAATTTAAATATTACCGGATCCGAATTTTATGACAATATTGCAGATTATGACAATATTGCAGAATATTACATTATTCAGAGTGATTCAGGACTTATCATTAATGAATCAACATTTGAGAATAATACAGTTAATAATGCTATTATTTCAATAAAGGATGTAGAAGATTCAGTAAAAATTATATCAACCGAATTCGTTGGAAACACATTATCAAACTATATTATTGATGTTCGAGAGTGTAGTGATGTTCTTATTAGTTCTGAATTTTACAATAACACTAAATGTGGAGATGAACTGGTAGATATTATTTATGCGTGGAAGTCCACTTTACTTGTTGAAAATTCCATATTTATAGGTAATGCTATGAATGCGATAATAGGTGGATTTAGTAATAATAAAAATGTTATTTCAGGATGTGTATTCACAGATAATGCCGTTAATAATGTTGTTTTTAGTGATGACATTAATCTATCCGTTATTGATTCCATATTTGCAGGTAACACACTTTCAGACAATAATGCATTATGCATTGCAGCAGATGTAAATGCAGTAACTGTCAATGGGTGTGTCTTTTCAGACAATAAGGCAGACAATTACAGAAACATTTATAGTTATAGTTCTTGTTCTGTGAATATTGCCAATACAACATTTGATGCAATAAACGTTGATTTTACTGTTCGTGATATTGACTATGATGAAAACGAAACAATTAATGGAACTATTGACATCGGTACAAACCTAAACTTCACAGCTAATTTAGACATTAACTCCAAAATCTATTCAGTAAATGTATCTGACAATAAGTTCACATTAAATGCAGGAATTCTTAACGGTGGAGACTATACTGTTGTATTAAATCCGAATGGTGATAATTCAAACACTTATGTATTTAATAAAATAACCAAAATATTTACTGTCAATCGTATAGATCCTGGTTTGAGCGTTTCAATAGAATATATTACTGAAGGTGAAAAATTAAATGTTACTTCAACTATTGCTAAGAAGGCTAAGGGTAATGTTGTCTATGAATTGAATGGTGTTGTCTACAGTAAGGCTCAACTTGAAAATCTCACATTAAACCATGGTAATTATTTAGTTACAGCAGTGTACAGGGGAGATAAAAACTATCTTCCGGCTACTGAAATAGTTAATGTGAATGTTAACAAAGTCGCTCCAAACATAACAGTAAATGATGTAGCAGTTAACTATGGTGATGAGATTAAAATTAATGTAACTGTTGATGTTGCTGATTATTATACAGTATTTTTAGACAACAGATACAATGAATCAGTTTCATTATATGTTGAAAATAGTGAAATATTCACATTCCCAAGCGAAGGCTTCAAACCTGGCAGTTATAATATCACTGTTTATGTGTTTGAAACTGACGATTATGCTGAAGCCTATGGCAATGCCACTTTAACCGTCAATAAAGCTGTTGGAATTTTCAATATATCCGACGATTCAATTAATTATACTGAAAATGCAACCATTAATGTAGAAGTTCCAGTCAATGCATATGGAAACATTACATACAAGGTATACGATAGCGATAAGGAAATAGTCTATAACATTACACAATCCTGTCTGGAAGAACTTGTTGTTCCTAATTTAAGTGTTGGAAAATATAATGTCACAGGTACTTTTGAAGGTGATTCCTACTACACTAATGAGTCCATAATCAATTTTGGTGTAATAGAGGTCAATACCAAAGCTGTAGACTTAAACATTACTGTATCCAACATAACCTACACGGAAAATGCCACCGTTATCGTTGAGGCTGATGTTGATGGTAAGTATCTTGTTTATGTGGGTGATAATCCTTATACTGTAAATGTTGATAGCGGTAAAGGAAATGTTACTGTTCCTAATTTGACTGTTGGAAATTATACTGTTAATGCTACTGCCGTTGATGCTAATTATTCTGCATTTAACGAAACTGTATTTAACGTAACCTCTAAACCTGTTTCTGTTAGCATTTCCATTGAAAATATCGCATACAGTGAGGATGCTATTGTTAATGTTTCTGCTGAAGTTGATGGAAAATACATTGTAGAGATATATAATCAGAAGTATCCTGTAAATGTTGTTGACGGTAAAGGTAATACTACCGTTTCTGATCTGTTTGTTGATGAAAATATTTCAGCTTCTGTATCTATTGCTGACGGTAACTATAGTGCATATAATACCACAACATTTAATGTAACTCCTAAACAGGTTCCTGTAATCATTTCAGTTGAAAATATTACTTATGGTGATAGTGCTATTGTCAATATTGCTGCTGAAATTGATGGAATGTACACTTTGTACGCAAATAACGTTGAATATCCGATTAATGTAACTGGTGGTAAAGCAAGTCAGGAGATTTCCGGTTTATTTGCTGAAAATTATACTGTACAAATAGCTATTGTCGATGGTAATTATTCAGCATTTAATCAAACTGTGTTTAATGTAGCTCCTAGACCTGTTTCTGTTGCTGTATCTGTTAAAAACATAACCTATGGTGAAAATGCCACTGTTACTGTTAAGGCAGATGTTGATGGCGAGTATTTGGTTTATGTGGGTGATAATCCTTATACTGTAAATGTTGTTGGCGGTAAAGGAAATACTACTGTTGATGGTTTGACTGTAGGCAGTTATGTTGCTAATGTTACTGTTGTTGATGGTAATTATTCTGCTGTTAATTTCACTTCATTTGATGTGGCAGCTAAACAGATTGATGTTTCAGTGTCTGTTGAGGATATCACCTATGGTGAAGGAGCTTTGGTTGTTGTCGTATCTGATGTTGATGGTGAATACATTGTAGAGATATGTAATCAGAATTATACTGTAAATGTTGCTGGCGGTAAAGGAAATACTACAGTTTCTGATCTCTTCGTTGGTGAAGATATTTTAGCTTCAGTATCTATTGCTGATGCTAACTATGGTGCATATAATACTACAACATTTAATGTAGCTCCTAAACAGATTCCGGTAATCATTTCAGTTGGAAACATTACTTATGGTGAAGATGCTGTTGTTATTGTTCGCTCTGATGTTGCCGGTGATTACATAGTAAATATTAGGGGTGTAAACTACATAGTATCCGTAAATGGAGGAAACGGAGTTAAATTTATTCCTAATTTGGATGTTGGAAATCAAATAGCTGTAAGTGTTAAACGTGACGATAACTACACAGCACTTAATGAAACTGCATTTAATGTTAATCCTAAATTAGGCAGTGTTTCAGTTTCTGTTGAGGATATTACTTATGGTGAGAATGCTATCGCCAATATTGTAGCTGAAATTGATGGAATGTATACTTTATCCGTAAATAATGTTGAATATCCGATTAATGTAACTGGTGGTAAGGCAAGTCAAATCATTTCCGGTTTATTTGTTGAAGATTATGTCGCACAGATTGCTATTGTCGATGGCAATTATTCAGCATTTAATCAAACCGCATTTTATGTAGCGCCTAGACCTGTTTCTCTTGTCGTATCTGTTGAAAACATAACCTATGAAGAAGATGCAGTGGTTATTGTTGAAGCTGATGTTGATGGTGAGTATTTGGTTTATGTTGGTGATGATCCTTATGTTGTGATTGTTGATGATGGTGTTGGTGGCATTGCTGTTGATGCTTTGGCTGTTGGCAGTTATGCTGTTAGTGTTACTGTTGTTGACGGCAATTATTCTGCTGTTAATTTCACTTCATTTGATGTGGAAGTTAAAGAGATTGATGTTTCCGTGTCTGTTGAGGATATTACTTATGGTGAGAGTGCTTTGGTCTTTGTTGAGGCTGATGTTGATGGTGAGTATTTGGTTTATGTTGGTGATGATCCTTATGTTGTGATTGTTGATGATGGTGTTGGTGGTATTGCTGTTGATGCTTTGGCTGTTGGCAGTTATGCTGTTGGTGTTACTGTTGTTGACGGCAATTATTCTGCTGTTAATTTCACTTCATTTGATGTGGAAGTTAAAGAGATTGATGTTTCAGTGTCTGTTGATGATATAACCTATGGAGAAAAAGCAGTGGTTATTGTTGAAGCTGATGTTGACGGTGAGTATTTGGTTTATGTTGGTGATGATCCTTATGTTGTGATTGTTGATGATGGTGTTGGTGGCATTGCTGTTGATGGTTTGACTGTTGGCAGTTATGCTGTTGGTGTTACTGTTGTTGACGGCAATTATTCTGGATTTGATTCCACTTCATTTGATGTGGAAGTTAAAGAGATTGATGTTTCCGTGTCTGTTGAAAACATAACCTATGGAGAAAAAGCAGTGGTTATTGTTGTGTCTGAAATTGACGGTGAGTATTTGGTTTATGTTGGTGATGATCCTTATGTTGTGATTGTTGATGATGGTGTTGGTGGCATTGCTGTTGGTGGTTTGGCTGTTGGCAGTCATGTTGCTAGTGTTACTGTTGTTGACGGCAATTATTCTGGATTTGATTCCACTTCATTTGAAGTTACTGCTAGCCCTAAACCTAAAGAGAACGCTACTATCAGTATCGATGCTCCTGCAATTAATGAAGGTGAAAATGCTACTGTTACTGTGACTTTACCTAAAGATGCCACGGGTATTGTAGCTATTGGTGATGAGCTTGTTATTGTTGAAAATGGTACTGCCAGTGCTGTTTTAACCAACTTGCCTGTCGGATATACTAATGTTTCTATTGCATACTCCGGTGATGACAAGTATAATCCGATTGAAACCAGTGCTGTTGTGACTGTTTATGAAAAACCTGTTCCTTCTAAGGAGAATTTAACAATCAGTGCAGCTGCTAATCCTATTACTGTTGGTGAAGATGCTACTATTGTTGTTTCTGGTTTGAAGGATGCTACCGGTGAAGTGGCTATTACTGTTAATGGTAAATCTTACATGGCACCTATTGTGAAAGGCAGTGCTTCTGTTAATGTTCCTGGTTTGACCAAAAATGTTACTGCTGAGGTTTCTTATGTTGGTGATGCTAAGTATAATGGCGCTTCTACTAGTGTTGATATTGTTGTCAATCCTAAACCTAAGGAAAACGCAACAATCAGCATTGATGCACCTAAGGAGGTAACTGAGGGCGATAACGTTACTGTTACTGTAACCTTGCCTAGTGATGCTACCGGTACTGTGACTATTGGTAATGATGTTGTTCCTGTGGTTAAAGGTACTGCCAGTGCTGTTTTAACCAACTTGCCTGTTGGAAACAATACTGTTCCTATTACCTACTCTGGTGATGACAAGTACAATCCAATAGAAACTGGAGTCACTGTAAATGTTAAAGAAGATAAATCAGATATTATTAAAGCTCCGGATGTAACCAAATACTACCATGGAAGTGAAAGATTTGTTGTAACAGTAACTGACTATCAAGGCAATCCTATTGCAAACAAATCAGTTGCTATTGTTATTAATGGAAAATCATACACTAAAACTACAGATGCAAACGGAACTACATCTGTTGGTCTTAATTTAGGCTCTGGGGTTTACAATGCAACTGCTACAGTTGACAACACTACAATCCACTCTGTAATCACTATATTGACTACAGTTAACGGAACTGATCTTGTCAAGGTATTCAGAAACGATACCCAATACTATGCAACATTCCGTGATTCAAACGGTAACTACTTGGCTGAAGGAACCTCTGTCAGATTCAACATCAACGGAGTAATGTATGACCGTAAAATATCCGGCGATAAAGGATTAGCAAAACTAAACATTAACTTGCCTGATGGAGAATACATAATCACTGCAATGAACCCTGAAACCGGTGAAATGGCTTCCAATAACATTACAGTTCTTCCAAGAATTGTTGATAACCATGATTTAACCAAATATTACAGAAACGCTTCACAATACACTGTAAAATTAATTGGTGATGATGGCAATCCTGTTGGTGCCGGTGAAAAAGTTACTTATAACATCAACGGTGTATTCTACACACGTACAACAAACGCTTCAGGAATTGCTGAATTAAACATCAACCTGATTCCGGGAGATTATATTATCACGGCAGAATACAAAGGATATAAAGTTTCAAACAACATTAAAGTGTTGCCGACATTAACCGGTAAGGACGTAACCAAAAAGTACGGTCAAGATGGTGCATTTGAAGCCAAATTGGTTGACGGTCAGGGAAAACCTTATGCTGGACAAAAAATAGAGTTCAACATCAATGGTGTCTTCTACACAAAAACAACCAATAATAATGGTATTGCAAAATTAAACATTAATTTACAACCTGGCGAGTACATTGTTACTTCAAGATATGGTCAAGCTGCCTTATCAAACAAAGTAACTGTAACCGCTTAGGGTCGAGAAGTTATTAATTTAACTTCTCTCCAATTTTTTCTTTTTTTCATGTAGATAACAATATTTCGTTTCACTGTTTTTTAAATACTGATTGATTATTATAAAATTAGTCTCATTTATTTTAGCTGATTTCCAAGTTACTATTAATTTTTTTAATCATATATTCAATTAAAATGGTGGTTGGGTGTTGGGTTTATTTTTGATGAATTGATTTTGTCTTTTTTAGCGCATTGACTTTGTATCAGTGTATCGAAATAGAACTTCTTTATATAAGATTAAAAAAGTGCCAAAAATATGAAATAATAAATAAAAATTAGTATCGTAGAAAATCAAATCATAAAATGTCTTTTATATCGAGTACTGGGGTGCCGTTTAACATGTCAACTCCGGTGAACTTAATGACATTTCCATTGATTTCCTTGATTTTAATTGTAGAGACGCCGATAGGGTTTGGCCTATTTGGCGCATGAGTTGAAAACAAACCTTTTATTGGACCGTTTCCCCTAAAAGGAACTCTTTGTTCAAATCCTTTAGATTTATGGAAATAGAATAAAACCAAGTATTCCTCACCGGCCTCCATGCTTGACATGCTTTCCAGGTATTCCTCATTAATGATTATTTCAGCTTCTACATCTCCGGACTCCCTGGTTGATTTTGGCATGCTTTTTACATCTTCATATGGGGACTTAATATAACCAATAGGCTTAAAAATTATTTCTTCAACCATAACACTATTCTCCATTAAAAAATCATATAAGTTTGAAAACATTCAAATGGGGATTATATTAATCGCGCAGTTTCGTAGTTCCCTTTTTGCTTATAATCCTATCAATTCCTGAGTTTTTTATCATTCTAAAGCATATTGGACAAGGTTCCGCATCATCTATTTCAACCCAGGATCCATCATCATACTTTTCTCCGGCCAGATAAATGGTTGATCCAAGCATTTCATTCCTGCTTGCACTAATCATGGCATTTTGCTCTGCATGAACTGAAAAACAGTCGTTATAGTTACCTGAATTTGATGGAAGGTCCATTCTCTGACAGTTTCCTCTATCACAACAGTTTTCATCTCCTCTCGGGTTTCCATTATAGCCCGTACTGATTATTTCATCGTTATTGACTATTACTGCCCCATATCGTCTTTTTAGACATGTGCTTCTTTTTGATACAACAAGAGCAATTGCAAGATAATGCTCGGTTTTACTCATACGATTTGTGTTATTTTCATCTACCATATTATCTTTTCCTTTTAAATAGATATTTGATAATTAAATTTTATATTGAATAATAATGCTTAAAACATTCCTGCATAAATTATATGTATTTTTACCATTATAATTTTTTATATTGCTTTTTGAATATTTGGGTGAGGTTAGGGGTATTGTTTTTTCTACACATATAGGTTCACAACTATCTCCTATAATTTTGTGGTGGCGGTTCAACTATTTCTAAAATTTAAAAAGTGTGTTAATCAGAATTCAAAATCCACTCTAATTATCTTATATTATTGCTTTTCACAAAGTCATTTTCGCTTATGTGTCTATTTGCGCTTTTTTGGAGCAGGAAGCTCTTCATACATCGCTTCCACAAGATTTTTTAAAAACTCTTTGTTTTCCACATCATCAACGAGCAACATTTCCTTTGCTCCCTCATAGGGCAATTCCATTTTTGCTTCTTGCATCATTTCTTTAGCTGATTTAACCGGTTTTACAAGAAAGCGGTCATCGTAAATACCACCGATAATCTTTCCGCGATAGTATATGATGTATTCTCCCATCATTTTTCTATGAGTTATATCATCCAAATCTGATAGCTGCTCAAGTATGTATTCCAGATACTCTTTGCTTGATGCCATATTAATTTCTCCTTTACTGTGTTCAATAGTTATTATTATTTTAGTATTTAATACTTTGTTATAATATTTCCTCGTTTTTTAGGATATAACCAAGAGAGCATATATTTTTAGTTCAAAATCCGGTTATCTGCAAATTATTTCAATTTCATAATATCTATATGTGGGGAGGGATGGTTAAACCATCCCTTTGAAGTCAGATTATTGAATATGTCAAGTATGGTCAAAGAGAAAATAAAACTCCAAACAAAATGGCTTGAAAAATTTTGTCCTTAAAAAACTCAATATCTATCAATCCATCAATTCTCAAAAATGACTTCTAATCCCTAATTAATAGGGAAATTAAGTATGCATGATAACTAATGGATAGAAAAACCATAGCATCAAGCAATACTTTTACCATTTTACCTCCTGAAGGAGTTTTAAAGCAAATTTAATCATCTGAAAAATCCTCCTTTAATTAAATGTTTTTCAATGACCAGGAAATAACCCTTTATATTAAAATATATATAAAAATAACTCTTCTTTGATTATAATATTGCTTTTAGATTAAAGAAAACTAATTAAATAGAAAAATTGCCTTGAAATAAAAATTATATGTAAAAAGGAATATTATAAATAGTATAAAATAATAATAATTATATGAAGCAATTTACATCTGGAAATTCTTCATGTTGATAGTTTGGATAAAAATGGCTTGAATTTTAAATTTTTATCCAATTTTATTAACAAATGTCTTGTTTTTTTCTAAAGTAAATTTTTATGGCATTTTTGAGATTATTGCATATTTTTAAGATAAATTAGAATTTTTCCAATATTCTCGCATAAACAGCTTTTAAATCGTCATCCGATTTTTCATATATTCTTTTTAAAATCAGTTCCGGAGTACTTTTTGCAAGGAAATTCATTTTAGGCGTTCTGTCGACTATTAGGTTATAGTCTTCATCAAGTCCTTTTGCTTCTATTCCGTCCACCCTGATGTCTGTGTAATTCATAAGTTCCCTTGCCATGTGGGTTACTATTATTCCATATGAGTTTGATTCCTTTATCATGTCTATGAATGTTGATATTATTTTGACGGCCGCTTCAAGTTCTGTTATTCCTTCAAGCTCGTCCAAGAGCACCAGTTTTTCGCTTTTTGTTGTTACTATCGGTATGAATACGTTTAAAAATGATTCGAATGCCCCTGCATCAAGTGACCGTTTTTTGGAGAAGTGATATATTTCATCGAAGAGCTTTATTTCGCATTCGTCTGCGCTTACCGGCAGTCCCATCTGTGCCATTATTGATATCTGGGTCAGAGTTTCAAGTAGTGTTGTTTTACCTCCGCTGTTTGCTCCGGTCAGCAGTGCGACGTTTTGGTCTTTTGTCAGTTCATAGTCAATTTTTTGAATGTTTTCGTCATCCTTTTTAAGCGTTAAATCTAAGTGCAGGGCTCCTTTCAATTTGATTTCCTCACTAAATTCGGGCTCCACCAAATCATATTCATATGCAAAGCTTCCAAGGGAGAATTCATAATCGAATCTTATTGCGTCATTCACTTCAGCTATTGCCTTTTCCTTTATTGAATTGAGCTGTATTGCGGCGCTTTTTTTAATGTCGAAGATATCATTTTCCTTTTTTGATGAGCGTTCCAGTTTCACCCTTTCGATTTCCTGCTCGTCTATTTCTATCGGATATTTCCTGAGGTACGGATCAAAGTCCATCCCAGTTTTTTCCCTGATGATTGCCTTGCGTTTACTTATAATATCGTCAAATATTTTACTAATCTTTGGAGGGAAATTATTGTTTAGGAGGTTAAGTATTTCATCTCCTTCAAGATCAATATTTTTAATGGACTTTTCCAACTCCTCATCCATCTCATATTTTAGGGAATTGACAAGTTCGTCAATGTCGACTTCTTTCTTCTCAACGATATTCAGCTCATCAATAATGGGTATGATGTCTCCAAGGACGCTTTCCTTGTTCCTGATTTTCTGGATTTCATGAACCCTTTGGAAAGTATCCTGGTTTTGCGTAAAGAAGTTTATAATCTTTTCAGGAACTATTTCATAATCGTTTTCTTCAATGTTTATCATGACCAGGTTTGGCATTCCCTCAAAGTCAAGAATTCCCTGGGAATAAACGTAAAATATCAAATCGTAATTCATCAGTTCTTCCCTGAGGAGCGGTGAGTCGCTTGCTGTTAAAATAGGGTAATATTGGTTAAGGCCCAAATCGGTTAAATATGAATTGTCCTCTTCACTTTCAACTAAGATGACTTTGCTTGCATCATATTCGGCTTTTGGATCTTCAAGCTCTTTTAGATTCTTCATAAGCCCTCTCAATTTGATGATGGGCATCTGTGAAACTTCTTTTTTAGCATCCATTACGAATTTGACTTGCTTTTTGATTTTATTTTCATCTTTTGTGGGTGAAAGCAGGAGTATTCTGTTTTTTGAGTATGACGTATTGGAATAGGCCAGAATCTTACTGATGATGTCTTCATAAATCTCCAAAGCCCTGTCGCTTTTCATGAATTCATAATTGTCATTGTTCAGTAACTGGTTCATTATTTGAATCGCTTTTCTCTGACTGATTCCGTCAATGTTAATGATTCTTTCAACATCAACTTCATCAATTATTTTCTGGAGTTCCTCTTCTCCTCCAACGCTTCTTATTATTTTTTCAGAGATTTTATCTCCTATTCCCTTTATTTCTTGCAATGTATGTAAGTCTCCTTCCATATTAACCAAACCCTTAATGATATTTAATATGTATATAATAAATAGCTATTTGCCTAGAGCATTTGACAACTAATAATTGCCTTTTGTGGTATTTCTTAATATTTTCTTGTTTTTGATTTTGCCGTCCAATGCATCCTTATATAAATCAATCATTTTGATGTAATCTTTATCTCTAAAACGCCCGTCAATTGAAAAGTTAACATAGCCGATTGATGATAGATATTCGATTTCTTCCATTAGTGACAAATCCTGGCTGTTGAAGATAATCAGCTCTTCGCCTGACAGGCTGTATTTTATCGGATAGCTGTTGTTTTTGGTGTCAATTAAACTGGTATTTTCTGTTTTTTCTCTAAATCCGTATCGGGTTTTCATAAGTTCGATTGAACCCTGAACCAGAAGCTCTATTTTCGAGCAGTCTTTGCAGTTTCTAATAATGTCTTCATAATCCTTTTTTCTAAGTTCCGGGGATAACATGACCAGTTCATAATTTTCAAGTGAGTTTACAGCTTCTGTATTTGCAATGTTCATTGAATATGGTCCATATTCTCCCTTAAAGTCATTTGACATTATTTTTATCTGATAGCCCATCTTGCTTAAGATTCCCTTTACCTTGCTTAATGATTTTATCAGCTCGTCATGTGCAATATCGGGCCATTTCCATATTAATTCGTAATCCTTCACGTAAGCTAATTCCAAAGCCTTTTTCAGGAAATTAACCATGAAATTAATGCTGTTGTTTGGCGGAATTTCCAAATAGACTCTTTTTACTCCATCAATCAATTCCAGATCATCTAAATTATTTGTATAATATGATAGCGATATTTCGCCGCTTTTTTTAGTTTGGTTTTTCTTGTAATTAATCTTTTCTTTTTTATTCTCGTATAAATTATGAATCTCTTCCTCCAAACTGTTTAAAAGCTCTCTTCTTAGTTTATTGATTTCTTTGATTGGAATGAACATGCTTCCGTCATAGTTCATATTAATCTGTGTAATCTGGAACGGGTAACTGTCTAGCTTTGACAATTGCTTTTCTATAGTCTCTCCCGTAACGTTTCTCTTAAGCGGGGTTTCAAATTTTACAGAGCCTGTTACTTCAGATGTCACTTTCTTGTGATTGGCCAAGGTTAATCTGCCTTTCAGGTGAGGATATTTGTTTTTAAGTGAAAAGGTTAGAATCAATTTGGATTTGACAAAACTTGATTTTTTGTTTTCAATCTCTTTTACTAATTTGGAAAGCGAATTTCTTTTTGTCAGATAAACGTCACAGTTTTCCAAATTAAAGCCGCTTTTCTTGTTTTGCCTAACCTTTTTAACAATCAGCACTTTATCCGGTCTATTTAAATCTTTAATCTGCTTTAATCTGTTTTTATTGAAATGATTCAATGTGGTTACAATAGGATTTTGGGATATTTCCATTCCGTAATCATTGTCTTTTTTGATGAATAATAGTCCATCACCTTTTTGGGGTATTGTAGCTATATTGTCATTGATTTTAATTGCAATCTGTGAGTTTTCAACCTCAATTACCTTTCCTATTTTAAGCCCCATATGGCCCGGCCTCAAGCTTCTCTGGTAGGAATCTGCGAATTTTCCTTTTGTAAAGCCTCTGTTGAAAACCAGATTGAGATTTTCGGACTTTGATGTTTTATTGCTTTTAAGCCTGTTTAAGGCCTTCCTGTATTCGCTTACAACAACTGCCAAATACTCTTTTGAACGCATCCTTCCCTCAATTTTGATGCATTTGATGTTCATTTCGCTGATTTCTTTTAATTCGTCATATAAACATAAATCTTTAGGGGATAAGTAGTAGTCTTTCTTGTTGTGAAGTTTGTATTGCTGTCTGCATGGCTGTGCGCATGTTCCTCTGTTTCCGCTTCGCCCGCCTTTAAAACTGCTCATCAGGCATTGTCCTGAATATGAGTAGCATAATGCGCCATGGGCAAATATTTCAAGCTCCATATTTGTTTTTAAATTTTCAATCTCTTCTTTTTTCATCTCGCGAGGAAGAACAACCCTTTTAACATTTTTGCTTTCAAGATAATCCAGTTTTCTTTGGTTTTCACAGGTCAGCTGCGTTGAGGCATGGATTTTTAATTTTGGAATGTATCTGTTGATTAAGTCTATCAGTCCCAGATCCTGAATCAGCACTGCATCAACGCCTATTGCATAGAGTTCATTGAGATAGTCTAAGACACTTTCAAGCTCTGACTCTTTAATCAGTGTATTGACTGTTATGTAAACCCTCACATTATAGAGGTGTGCAAGCCTTACGGCTTTTCTGATTTCATCCAGGCTAAAGTTTTCGGCAAACTTTCTTGCACCATAATTTTTCCCGGACAAATAAACGGAACTTGCTCCGGCATTGATTGCAATTCTTAAATGCTCCATGGATCCGACAGGTGCAAGCAGTTCAGGTATCTTCATGTAACCTTCCTTCAATGTAATTTCCCTTATTGATATATGATTGTGAGAAATCCATTATCTCATATTTGAATTCGGATAACTTTTCATCACTAATCTGGTCCAGGCTTTCATTGTAAATTGATAAAATCTGTTTGGTGTATTTTTCATTTGAATATCTGCAGTCAACAATCAGATTGTCCAGGTTTAAATTTTTAATTTCATTCATTTCCTCTATTAAACATAAACAGTCCTTGTTGAGGATATGGCTTTGCCTGTTGTAGTCGAAAAATATCTTGTATTTGAATTTTTTTCTTTTTTTATCTTCCAGGGTCGCATATTCTCCGTCATTTGAAATGATGAAGTCCCGTCCCTCATTGAGGTTTGTAAAGTCATCACGGCTTACGATAACCTCCAGGTTACCGTGAACAATCATTTCCAAATCAGTATTTTTGATGTAGTTTTTCTTTGCAATCTCTTTGATTTCACGTCCTGAAAGCTCTGATGATAAAATAAGTCCGTTGTATTTGGAGAGGCTTTCAACAGCATATGAATTCCATATGTTCAGGTTATGGTTTCCGTAAATTGGGCATTTAAAAATCTTTTCCATTCCAGGTGAGTCAACCATTACTGAGATTAAATATCCTTCACTTTCCAGTTCTTTAATTATCTCATTGGCTTTAAGCACTTCATATTCATTGATAAATGATGATAAGACCCATACGATTTCGATTTCGGGAGCTATCTGAGTTGCTTCTTTTAAGGTATCTTTGATGTTTTTATAGTAATCATCCTTGTTGTTATATGAGCAGTTAACGTCCAGATATATTCTTTTCAAATCAAAGCCGTTCGCCGCTCTAATCTGGGCTAAATCATTACAGAATAGTGATAACTTGGCTTTGACATTATTTTTATTTTCATACTTGTCATAATTGTTTTTAAACTCTTCAATTCTTTTTCTCGTTGCCTTAACTGACTTTTTGGTTGGAGTATAATGATTTAAAAGCAGCTCTTCTGCTTTATCCAGGATTTCCCTTCTGATTTTATTCAGGCCGCTGATTGGAATGAACAGGTTTTCAGGCATATCATTGAACCTTATTTTTTCCATATAAAATGGTGTTCCGCCAGTTTTTTCAAGCTGCTTTATAATGGATTCTTCACTAATCGGTCTATTTTTCGCCTCTTCAAAGCGGGCTATTCCCTTATGTCTGAAATTGATTAACTCGTTGTTAATGTAATATTCGACTTTAATTGAAGCGGTCAAATCTTTCTGGAAATTAAATGTCACGTTAATAGGGATTTTGCTTTTAATAGTTTCATTTTTAAACTGCTTTAGATTCTCATGGGTTTTGGCAGAATAGCTTATGAACACTTCGGTTCCAACCTTAACCAGACGGGTGGTGTCAATAATTATTTCATTTTCATCCTGCTTTATGATGTTTTCAAGGTATATTCCCTTGATTTTGCCGTTATATTTAAAGGCTATGCCGTCTCCCTTTTCTAAAATGACTGGAATTTCTCTGTTTTTAATCTCAATGGTCACTTTGGTTCCGTCAATATCTGTTATGTCTCCAATGTATAATCCCTCATGGCCGGAACTTCCCCTTCCCATAACCTGGCCGGGCTTGTCATTCATGATGTATCCGTTGGTAAACTGTCTGTTGAAAACAAGATGCAGGTCCTTTTTCCAGTCTCCGGGATTTCCGTCAATAATGTTTCTGTAGCTGTTGACGATAGTTCCGATATAGTCTCCTGATTTCATTCTGCCTTCCAATTTGAGGGAAGTGATTCCCGCATCAGCTATTTCATTAATGCTGTTGTATGTTGCAAGATCATGTGTTGATAACAAAAATCCGTTTCCAACGTTATATCCTCTGTATTTGAGACGGTATTCTCTCCTGCACGGCTGTGCGCAGGCTCCACGGTTTCCGCTTCTTCCGCTGTTGTATGAAGACATGTAGCAGTTTCCAGAAACGCAATAGCATAGTGCGCCGTGACCGAAAGCTTCCAGTTCCAGGTCAATATTGTCCTTTTTTAATTGATTGTGAATTTTGGAAATCTCATCTATTGACTTTTCCCTTGGAAGAACGATTCTTTTGATATTGTTTTCATAAGCCCATTTCATAGCAGTGTAATTGCTTAATGCCATTTGGGTTGAAGCATGAACTTCCAAATCCGGAATAAGTTTCTTTAAAAGCTGAATTATTCCAAAATCCTGTACGATGACTGCATCAACGCCGATTCGGTAAAGCTTGAATAGGTAATCAATGACATCTATGATTTCAAAATTGTTAATTAATGTATTGACGGTAACGTGAACCTTAACATTATTTAGATGGGCATAATTTACTGCCTTTTCAATTTCATCTAAAGTAAAATTTTTGGCAAAGGCCCTAGCACCGTAATTTTGACCTGCAATGTAAACTGCATCAGCTCCTGCATTTACTGCAATAACTAAAACATCATAAGAACCTGCCGGAGCCAATAATTCTTGTAAAGCCATTTTTTATTTACACCTTTAATAATTTTTAACATTTTAAATTATGTATTTCGTCTTATTTAATATGATTTATTTACACTTGAAATTATTATTAAAACTTTTTATTTAATAAAATAATCATTTAAAAATAATATTTTTTAATTTAAAAGATTTTATTCAATGTTTTTTAAATTAATTTATGCCAATAACTTTATATACTATTAAAATAAATTATTTATTATTTAATTTATGGTGGAAATTAGTATGATTTCTAATGTAAACAAAACCGTCACTGATATAACTAAATATGTTGTTTCTTCTTTAAATGAAAATAATATGGATATTAATGAATTTTCTGTTCAAAAAATAATTTATCAGATTAAAATGGATTTAAATAATAAGCGTTCCCTATATAATCAATTACCTTATTATTGGTATTATTATGGTCCATATAGTGAATTGGTTCATGATTCATTCAATAACATTAATTTTAATGAAAATATTAATCATGATGAAATTACATTAAAATATCCTGAGATTATAAATTTGGTACAGGATCTTTTAGATAAGGGAAATTATGTCTATCATGATTTGGGAAGGGATATCTACAAAAAATACGCTCCATTTGATGTTTTATATCCATTTAAATATAAAATTTTCAATGTTACTCAATATGATGCATTTTCATGTGATGGTGATGAATTTGTAAATGCATTCCGATATTGTCAGCCAAGATTTTCCCTTAATCATTTTCATCATGATTTTTCTTGTGTTTTTTCTAAATTAGCTATGAGAATTGACATGTTAAATGATAATAATTTAATTGAGGATTGTTGGGATATATTAAGACTTCCTATTCGTAATTTGTGGTTTACTTTTGCCGAATCTTTAAGAGTTAAAATTCATGATGAGTATTATGATAATCAATCCGAAAAATGGAATAATATCTTTTTAAATTCATTAAAACAATCAAATCAAGAAATTGATAATATGATCAATAAAACTAATCCATTGATTGATTTTTCAATTTATGGAGAATATGATGATTTTGATAAAAATCTTCTCAATTCAACACTTGGAAGTTATTTGGGAGATGATTAAATGGATAGCATTGAAAATCATTTTTTAGATACTAATATTCTTATTGGCCATGTGCTACTAAATAATTCTAAAGAAATTTGCAAAAATTATATGGATTTAAAGTCTTCCAAAATTGTTAGTGATAATGTTGTACATGAATCATATAATATAATTCATAAGTTAGAAAATATTTCTTTGTCCATCTTGAATTATATCTCTAATTATATTTCTTTAAACAATGTAAGTGATGAAAAAATTTCATCTACCATGAAGTTAATTGAAAAGAATTTTTTAAAGGAGTATGAATATGATGAATATCCTTTCGGTTTCACTCAGAAAAAATTTAATAAAATTTCTAGAAATCTGTTTCTTAAATATCGTGACATAATTAAAATATGTATTTTTTATCATAATTTAGCGAGAATACCCTAACTTCTTAAGTTGGGAATGATTGCAATGTTGGGGGTACTTTTATTTTTACTAATTTTTCTAGTTGATTTTCTAAAATAGGCTATTTTTTTCATGGTATTTGTATTGGATTTTTCATTCAGTATGCTGTTTTTTTGATTGTTTTTGTCACATACAATATGGTATACTCACTATACTTGAATATTTCTTTAATTTTTCTGGCTTAAAATTATAATTAAAATAGGTTAATTCATAGAATAAGTCTTTAAATGGGGTGTTTTTAAATTTAAATAACTTGCAGATGGTTAAAAAAATAAAATTTGATTATTAGCATTGAACTAATAATCTTCATTGTTTGATTTTCGTCTGTATCCCACAATCAATAATGCAAGGATTGCCAATCCGAGTAGAATTGGAATTAAAATGTTAGTTGTCTGAGGATGATCAGTAATACTTTTTATAACTTCGTATGCATTAGATGGGCTTACAGCACCGGCGGCTGAAGGACTACTTGAATCGGAATCTGATGATTGACTTGTTTTGTCTTTACTTTTTGCTGATTCTTCTCCTGTGATACTTGGATTAGTACTGTTGGTTTTTATGACTTCGCCGTTGTTTGAGTTGGTAATTACCTCTCCACCTTCTGTATTTGAGGTCATGTTACTAGGAACTTTTGAATCAGGCAGACTAATTCCATTGTCTAAAGGTTTATCGCTATTGTCTGGATATGTACCTTCAGTATTCTGTTTTTGGGATTCTGCTTGTTTTTTTGTATAATCCTGCCATTCATCATCGTTGTTTGTTTCATGGTTGGTATAGTCTTCCCAATTGTCTTTAACCTCTTTATTGGTTAAATCAATGTTTTCAGATGTGGAATTAGTTTTTGTGTAATCATCAGTTTTCTTATTTTTATCATTTTTGGTGTAGTCGTCTAATTCGGTTTTTGAAGCGGAATTGGTATAATCGTCAACCCCTCCTTTTGTGGTGGAGTTTGTAAAATCATTCAATCCTTCTCCGTCATCACTTCCTTTTCCTTCAGGAGTATCGGTATTCGGATTGACATTTGGTTTTACAGGTTTTGTTCCATTTCCATTCTGCATAGGATTTGAATCATACTGGGGATTTTTATTTTCGGGATCCACATATTTGCCGTTAATGTTATTGGTGAGATTGTTAACATTTTCGGGAGTTTTATAAGTTGTATCTTCTCCGCCGTCAATGTTGTTTAAAATTTTAGACCAATATGTATATTCGTTTAAAACGGTATTGTTGTAGAATGTATCTCCACTATGGTCTTTAGGCCCTTCTTTATAACCATTAAGGGTTTTATCCTCTGCATCTTCTCTTGACGTGACAAGCACGTTGTTTATAATGGTTGAGTCCAGTGATGATAATAGGTAAACTGAATAGTATCCTTCACTGAATACCAGATTATTTTCAATGTCAAATTTGTGGTCCCCATCAGTATTTTGCCTGTAGCTTATACCGTAAAGGTTGTCCTCTTCATCCACGTCTCCAACACTGTGAACTTCAATCCTGTTATTGCGGATAACATCATCTGAATCCTGAACTTCAATACCTGCAACCAATGCCCATTCATGTGTTCCTGCAAGTCCCGTAATGTTTATATCGTTATTTTCTATGAGAAGTGCAGTTGCTCCATATGTATTTTGTGAATAAATTCCCAAATTAGGCCCATTTGATATGGAATAAATATGATTGTTAGTTATGTTCACATTATCCAGAGGACCTTCCATTTGGATTCCATAAGCCGTACCTGCTGCCATCACACCTCCTTGTGTTTTTATCGTGAAATTATTAGAATCAACGGATAGATTCCGTATCTGATGAATATCAATACCATAAAGGTAATTGACAGACCCCAGACTTGTTACAAAATCTTCCATAGACAAGTCATTGTTTTTGACAATACCGTTATTTGAATTTAAAATTCTAACGGCAACTAATGTAGGATATTCACTTAGAGGTCTTTTGTTGACATTTACGGTTATGGTGTTATTTGCGAGTTTAAAGTAATCGCTTTCTTCAATACAAATTCCGAGAACATGATTGACACCACCAGTTTCAAAATTGATGGTTCTAAGAGGGAAATATGCTTCAAGAGTATTGTTTGCAATTGTTGCATTGTAACATCCCTCTACATTGATTGCACGTGTGGTTCCATCGTTGTTATTGTGCGCATCAAAATAAATGGTATTGTTTAAAAGCCTGATGTTCTGCTTAAAGTTTGCATTTATTGCGCATGCACTAACGTCTTTTGGAGTAACGTAATACAAATCAACATTGGATACTGTCACATCATTACCATAAATGAAAATTCCACTGTAGTCGTTATCTTCAAATTCGCCAGTTAAATTAAGTGTAACGTTTGATAGTGTAACATAGTCAGTATTTATAAAAAATACTGTGTCTTTAAATATTGTTTCATTGGTTCCGATGAGCGTTGCATTTTTAGCTTCAATATTTAAAGTACCTAAATTATCAAATTCTCCTTCAAAACTAATTGTTTTATTTTCATAAGATGAATTTAATGTATTGGTGTCATCAAAATAATTTTGAATGTTGTCTTCAGTTATAGTGATTGTGTCCTGTGTCAAATCTGCTGTAAGGATCGTTGAATTCTCTTCAGCATTGATGGGAGTTATAACCACTATTAAAGTCAATATTACACATATCAGTATGACACTTCGTGGCTTGATTATTTTTCACCTCTCATTAATTGTTATCCTTTAGAATATAATTTTCAAAAAGACATTTGTATATATGTAAAATATAGTTTATATATTTAAGTTTTTTTTGAAGGTTTTTAAAAAATAATTAATGCTGATGCTTTGTTGTGTTTGTACTATTTTCGGAAGCTTTAAAATAGTAAAAAAATAATATTTTTGGGAGTATTTTTGATGTAATGGTCTGGTATAATGCCCATATCTTAAGTAGGATGTTAAAAATGAGTTATTATAATAAAATGGTGTTAAAATAGTTTTAAAGTTAATCAATGCCTACAACATGATTAAGCATGCTTGAGTAGGTAGACATTGATTTAAACTCACAAATTAAAATTTTAGAATTTAAGTACCCATAATTGGATTTAAACTCTATTCAATATTATGAGATGAAGTGTATATAAAGTTTATTATTTTTAATTTTTAAATTGCAGGTAGTGTCGATTATAATCCAATCATAGCTGATTAAGGCTATCGCTAAACAATAATTATAATATTTGATGATTCTTACAATTTAGAGGAGAAATTGTTTATTTAAATCATATTTTGAAACATATCTATTTTTGACACATCACCTAAATTAGCTATAATCAGGAAATAAACAAAATATAATCTGTTAACAAATGAATATTCTCCACTGTTTTCTTTACCAATAGATTCTATAATTTCCAAATCGCGCATTCGTTTTAAAAAATCATCAAACACACGATTTTCATCAGAAGATAAAAATTCTTTTACTTCGGATTTTGTAAATTCCATTTTTTCATTTTTGCCTAATTTATATAGGATTGTAGTATAATATGGGCTTTTAATTTTGTTTAATTTGTTTCTAATCTGTTTGTTACCTAATTCCACTGCAGCATTAATGATTCCTGAGTATGTATTGTCTTTATCAATTGTACCATCAAGTGAATTCCAGAAAACTGCATCTCCAATTTGTTGCATTATTAAAGGCATGCCCCAAGAATAATAAACCATTTCTTTTAAATATTTCTCATCGCTAAATTTGATATCAAATTCGTTAAATGTATCTAAATTCTTTAATATCTTCATCATCAAGATGACCTATTTCTATTAAATTAAAAATTCTGGAAAATGATGGATTTTGGTCACATAACTGTTCAAATTTATCCTGATATGACACTAATGTAAAAGAAACAGGTATGAATTCTTCATCAAAATCCATTGTTTCAAATAAACCTTTATACCAATTAGCAAATTCTGGAGTATCTGATAATCCATTAATATCATCAATTACTATGAATATGCCTTTTTTATCTTTTAATTCTTTACAAGTATTAATTATGAAATCAGTGAAATTGTTTTTTATATTCGCTACCAATTCAGGTTTATTTTTTAAAGATATGCCGAAACCTTTAATATTAATTTCATCAATATTATCTACAAAACTTGAAATTATTTTTTGACCCCATGTTTCTTTATTGAATTCTTTAAACATTTTTTCAACTAGATTTTGGATTAATTCATCAATTGTATTGGTGCCTTCATTATTTACATAAATATGAACCATCTGATAATTATCTTCAGCAAGACTGCCGATATATTTTACAAATGATGTTTTACCCATTCCCCTTTTACCAGTAATAAAGAAATGTTCTGGGGTTCCTTTATTTATTACACGAGGTAAGTATCTAATAATTTTTATTATGTCATTTTTTCTACCTTTGAACTTATCTGGAGATACAGGGTGTCCCGGTTCAAAAGGACTATCAGGAAATTCTGTTGTTAAATCCATTTTAAATCATCTCTAATATTTTTTTCATCGGTATATTGGGGTAAATATTTTTTTATGTTATTCTTTTTTTATGTTTTCCATGTTTTTAATAATAAATTATGAATATTATTTCCAGATAATGGTTTTATTATCATGATTAATCAAAAATTTAATATGGTGGTTATTTTGGCGTTTTTATTCGATTTTGGCTTTGTTTTCTATATTTTCTCCATATTTGATTTTTTGTTATCATTTTTTGGAATCTTTAAAATAATAAAGAGTAATATTTTTGGTGAGTTATTTTTTTGGTGTAATTTCTAGTATGATGATTATATCTTAAAAATAGAATGTTCAAAATTAAGATATCATTAAATTGGGATTAAAATAGTTTTAAAGGTTAATCAATGTCTACAACATGATTATGTTGGGACAATTAGACATTGATTTAAAACCATCCATTAAAATTTTAGAATTTAAGTACCCATAATTGGATTTAAACTCTATTCAATATTATGAAATGAATTGTATATAAAGTTTATTATTTTTAATTTTTAAATTGCAGGAAGTGTCGATTATAATCTAACAAACCCAATCATAGCCGATTAAGGCTATCGCTAAACAATAATTATAATATTTGATGATTCCTACAATTTAAAGGAGAAATCATTATGTCATTGGATCAATTGTATGCAATCCATATGATGTAGAATGCCAAACACCATGTGATGATGGTGTATATGATCATTCCAATCCAAAATTTCTTTTGGATACTCATAAGGATTCCTCCATTTTAATAGATGGATTTTGCCAAGAGGAGAGTTAATTAAAACTTCTGTTCTAAATTCTCTCATGTGCAATATTATTTTGTCCGGAATAATATCACCTCCTTTGGATCAAGAGTTTGATTGCTTATAATATTAAATTTCATACTATAAATAATTTATTTGTTCTATTCTCAGGTAAATATTGCTTTCACTTTGAAAAAAGACTTATTTGTGGTTTGATTAATGATTAAGGATTGAAAATTAGTAATAAAATACATATTGTCTTTGAAAAGTTTCATGTCATATTATATTATTTTCTAAAAAAACTTCAATTAATCCTTTTAAATTAGAATTCATGTTTAATACCTAATTCATATGTTAAAATATTGGTGGGGGTTATCTTGTTGTGTTTATTCGATTTTGGCTTTGTTTTCCATTTGCTCTATATCTGGTTTTTTGTTATCATTTTTTGAAATCTTTAAAATAGTAAAAAATATTTTGTGGTGAGTTATTTTGTGTAATGCCTATCAATAAAACATTTGCAATATTGTCAATTTTTGATTGAGCATATTGGCATTTTTATTGAGCATATTTTAATTAAATTTGGGATTAATATTTCTAAGTAGTTTTTATTTATTTTATATTTTAATTAACTATTTC
>JAFZMD010000006.1 GCA_017553445.1 Methanobrevibacter sp.
TATTATTTATATATTATTAATTTTTTAAAAAGTATTATATTTTTTTATTTTTATTTAAACATGTATTTTTTTATTTAACTTATTAAAACATGTTATTTTTTCCTGTTTGATATCATTTTGCTTTTTAATTTATATTTTATTCCTTTTAATTAACTGATTTTTTATTGCTTAAATTATGATAAAATTTTTAAAATTAGCAAATTATTACTTTTCTTTTTTAAACTGATTGTGTTTGGTTATTCTATTTTTTACAAATTTATATATATTTTTTTAATATAAAAAAAATTTTAATGATTATATAGCTAAATTAGGAGTTTTTTAAATGATTAATTTTTAAGAAACTTTTATATGTTTATTACTTCTAATATATTAATTTGATTATTAGCTTAATAATCGTTTATTTGGAAATTGTATTAATTAAAATAATACTTTTTGGGAGATATTATTTTAAAGTACAATAAATTAGGGGGTTACAATTCGAATATATGATGATAGCCTCGTTTGGTATGGTTCTAATAGTAAAGTTCTTTGAAGTAGTGTTCTATTTGGAGATTTAGTTCACTTAAAATTAGTTCATAATTTAATCACATGAATTATTGGAACGATGAAATACCAACTCTTTAGAAATTCACTTTGGTGGTTTTAAAAAGAAAAATTGCTAGATTTGCAGTTGCATGTTGTTCACATATTTGCAATATGTAATTGTATGTAGAAAAATAGTTAGATGCGTATCAGTGAATTCATGCCTTTTGGTTAAACGAATATGTAATCCCCTCACAAAATATAAAAAGATGAAAGAATGGTTGTAAAAATTTGTATATTGAAAAGTGGAAATATTGGAACCTCTCCAGTATTGGATTTGTTGTTAGACGAAAGAGCAGACAGACCAAATATTGATGTTAGAGTCTTTGGATCTGGCGCTAAAATGAATCCGGAACAAGTTGAAGATGTTATACCTAAATTAGAACAATTCGACCCAGACTTTTGTATATTCATTAGTCCAAATCCTGGTGCACCGGGTCCTGCCAAAGCAAGAGAGTTATTATCTGGAATAGAAAAACCAGCAATCATCATCGGTGATGCTCCAGGTAAAGGTAAAACCGAAGAAATGGATGAGCAAGGTTTAGGTTATATTATTGTAATGTCTGATCCAATGATTGGTGCAAAAAGAGAATGGTTAGACCCAACAGAAATGGCTATTTTCAATGCAGATATTTTAAAAGTTCTCGCTGAAACTGGTGCATTAAGATTGGTTCAAAATACAATTGATGATGTTATAAATGCATTTGATGCAGGTGAAGAAATCCAATTACCTAAACTTGTAATCACTGCTGAAAAAGCTGTTGAAAAAGGCGGTTTTAAAAATCCATATGCTAAAGCTAAAGCTATTGCTGCATATGAAATAGCGGGCGCTGTAGCTAATTTAGATATGAAAGGCTGTTTCATGACCAAAGGATATGAAAATTTCATTCCATTAGTTGCAGCTGCTCATGAGATGGCATCTTGTGCTGCTAAGTTAGCTGATGAAGCAAGAGCTATTGAAAAATCTAATGACACTGTCTTAAGAACACCTCATATGAAAGAAGGAAATACTGGATTTAAAAGATGTTTGATTTCAAAACCTGAATAGAATTAGATTAATTGCATTGATAAATTTAATTAAGATTATAAAAAATTTTAAATATTTTATCATCAGCCTATCAAAAACTAAATATATCTTATACTTTATATCAATGCATTTATTCTTTTTTTATTTAGTAATATTTAAATCATGATTATTAAAAAGTTGATGAGAATTAAATTTAACTACTCTATCTCCTATATTAGTTATCTTTTCATCCAACTTTTTTTTAATAAGTAAAGTTGGAAGTATACGGTTTATAACCGATATTTCCAATTATCTTTACTTCATTTAACTTTTTTTAAGAATAATTAATTTCACTTTTAGGATTTTTAAAATAGAAAAAAATATATTATTGTGATGAGTTTTTTCATCACAATTTAAAATAAATTTGGATTAATCCAATTCATTAAGGACTGTTCCTTTGGTTTCAGGGAATACCCAAATCCAGACACCACAAAGGAACGCAAATATTGCCGCAATAGCTATGCCGTAACTCAAATCAAAGTATGTAGCAACAATAGTTATGATTACTGGAGTTACGAACTGTATTCCACGAGCCAGATTGAATACCGTTCCAACAGCAGTATTTCTTATCTTTGTAGGGAAAAGCTCTGAGAATAATGCGCCGAAACCACCGAAGAATCCTGTTCCAAAACCTGTTAAAAACAGAAATACAAATATCAAATCAGGAATTTTCGTAATTTGACCCCAGCATAGCGTTATCATGGATATGCCTAAAGCCATGGTAAAGCTGTAAATTGTAAATGCAGGGCGTCTTCCAAGCTTTTCGGCTACATAACCGAATGTTGTATATCCAACGAAATCTCCACTTTGGATTAATACGATTCCCAGTGTGGATCCAACCATTGTCAAACCTCTTTCTTTTGTAAGATAGGTTGGAAGCCAGGAGTATGTATACCAATAAGCGGACATACCAAATATACATAATATTAAAGATATGAGGAATATTTTTCTGTATTCTTTTACAAATAATTCTTTAAACTCATGAAAAATACTTTTATTTGTGTATTTGTCTTTATTTTGAAGCCAAACATCAGATTCATTAAGACTTTTTCTTATGAAAACTACTGAAAGTGCAGGAAGTATTGAAACCAGAAATGTCATTCTCCAACCAATTATCGGACTTATTATTCCCCCAACAATTGCAGCTAAAATCACTCCAACTGGCGCACCGGATTGCATGAATGCCCCGAATTTGGCTCTAAATTTATCCGGAAATGTTTCATTAATATAAGTTTGGCCAGTGGCCCATTCTCCTCCAACACCTAAACCGGTAATGAATCTAAAGAGTACCAGCGAATAAAAAGACCATGAAAAAGCACATAACAGTGTACCGATAGAATAAACAATAATGGTCCACTGCAATACTCTTTTACGACCAAATTTATCTCCTAACGCTCCAAAGATAATTCCGCCCAAACCGGTTGCAAATAATGATATTCCCAAACATAAGGAAAGCATTTCTGCATTTATATTTAAACTGGTTTGGATTTCGGATACTAAAAAAGTAAATAAAACTAAATCATAAAAATCAAAGACCCAACCTGCCCAGCTTAAGGCGAAAATCCGGTAATGATTCTTGTTAAGTTTTGTCTCTTCATTCATCAACATAGTATTAGCAACCCCTATTTATAAAAAAATAACTTGATCAATATATTTATTTAAGTGTTGCTTAATATATAAGATTTTATAAAAATTGTTTTATAAATTTTATAAAAAAATAAAAAAAGAAGGAAAATTTTAGATTTAATTTTCCAATTGTTCTAATTTTTCTGGGAAGTAGTTGTCAACAACGTACTCAAGCCCATATTTTGAAAAAGATTGCTGTTCTGCTTTTTTACCAATTTTAAGCATCTTTTTGATTTCAGTTTGCCAGAAATCACTTTTATACCTTGGGTCTTTAGAAAGCTCTTTTAATCTCATGACGTCAACGTCTTTAAGCTTGTCAGTCGGCAAGTCATAATTGATAATGTCTGATGCAGTTACTCCCATAAATTTAGCATTTGGAGTAGCCAAATCATGATTAACGTGAGCTAATTTTGCACTTCCAGAAATAATAACCTGTGCAATGTGGAATCCCCAAGGGTCTCCGTCGTTACAGATGTAAACTGGTAATTCCAATTCTTCATTAACTCTTTTAATGAATCTTCTTGTAGCACGGGCAGCCTGTCCTTTAAGTCCAACAATTAAAGTGTTGAATCTTTTGTGGGCGCTTTCCTGAACCATACGGTGGAACATTCCCATGGTTTCCACTGCAATTACCCTTTCAACACCGCAATCCAGGAATTCGACCTGATCGATTGTAGGTGAGATGGTATAACCAGATTTTCCGGCTTTAGCTGCATTGATTTCAACATCATCATCCAATAATGTAATGTCTCCGTAAACGGATGCACCGTCTTCTTCCGGCATTAATCCCAAATCTTCACGGGTAGTACCTAATGTAACTTCCAAGTCTTCTCCAACAATGTTTGATTCCTGCTGGTTTTTAAAGCTGATTCCCCAGCCTTCAGAAACATAATACATTTCCCTGATGGTAGCTGTTTTTTCCCTTGCAACCAAATCCTTACAGAAATTGGCAACGTAAACCATTTGACCTAATTTTCTGATTTGTTTAACATTACCAAGGGATCTTCTACCGTATCTGTCTCCTAAAACATAATATCTTTTAGCATTATCGTATACAATGTTTCCAGTACCTCTTGAAGGAACTCTGACGGAAGGAACTTTTTGCTGTTCGATTTCTTCAATGATTTCCTGACCTAAACCTTTTAATTTGTTGAAAGTGTATTCTTTTCTTAATTCCTTATGTGATTTGCCTTCTTGTTTTATTTCAGCCATATAATCACCTATTCTTCTAATTCTTCCTCATCTTCTTCTTCGAAGTTTAGATTACTGTGTTCTTCATCAACTGCATATCCGTGTTCATCAAGTTCTTCCATGATGATAGCATCGAGTTCTTCCTCTTCCTCTTCTTCCTCGACTTTTTCACCAAGCAATTCTGCAAGAGCTCTTTTGGTTACTTTGGCAAGGACTTCCTGGTATTCAGGAACACCGGTTTCACCGAGTTTTGCTGCCTCTTCAATAATGACCGGCACATATTCTTCAAATACTTTTGAACGTTTTTCTTTTTCTTTAGCAGCTCTTTTTGCCCTGATGTGCTTTTGAAGTTGACGAGCCAATTTCATGGTTGCTTGTCTGATTTCCTGAACAATTTCCGGTTCTGGAGAAACACTTTGCTTACCTGTTGAAAGGTATGGTACTTGTGTGGAAATAATATTAACGAATAATGTTAATGGAGTATTTTCCATATCTTTAAGGCCATAACGTTTCCAGTCAATACTTTTTAAAGCTTCAGTAATGGCACAGCTTCCTGCATCGAATGTTAAAGGAACTCTGTTTGCAAATCTCATTATTTCAGATTTTCTCTGTTCATTAATGATTCTACCTGCATCTCCTCCGTATGCAATACCCGCTTCAATAATGAATGATACACCACCAGCATATGTTACAGGTTTTCTTGTAATTGTAGATACGAATTCCGGTTTAAGAATCTGTTTCATACCCTTTTCAATCTGTTCGGATCCGATTGGTATAAGACCATCGGTTGGTGGTGCCATAAATTTCATTTTCTTAAAGCAGTGAACAATAGCTTCCGCTTCAGGGAAAGTCATGTCTTTAGGACGTTTATTCATGTCAATTCCAGTCATTTCAGCTATTTCATCAGCTCTTTTATTGGACATTCTTGACATGGAAGCGGTTAACATACTTTTATATCTTCTTTTATCAGTATTTTTTGCCATTGTCATTAAATCGTCTGCACTTACACCTTTAGGGTGTGGCAATACTTCTTTTGGAAGTGTAGGGACAACATCCGCTGCTCTTTTAAAGATATATTTGTGTCCTGTCGGATCTCTGAATGTGATTTTTGCATGCGGATTTCCAATCATGGTTCTTCTGATGTATTCGAAAGCACCTTGTTCAGCCATTGAGTAAGATACTTCTTTGAATTGTAATTCGATACAAACTCCAGTAGATTCGCCAACGTAATCTTCTCTTTCCATTAATATTCCAGTATTGTTTTTAACATCCATCTGGAATTTCATTTTTACTCCTTTAATTTCATCTCCATCTTTATAACATGAAATTACACGAGCAGGTTTACCAGTAGTCATCTGTGATAACAGTACACAACCACTACAACCTAAACCTTGTTGTCCTCTGGATTGTATGTTTCTGAATTTGGATCCTGCAAACATACTACAGTATACTTGCATTACATAGTCTTCAGGAATTCCTGGTCCGTTATCCTTGTGTCTTAATATGTAGTGTTCTTTATCAACACGCTTTAATTCAATGTCAATGTCAGGCAATATTCCAGCTTCTTCTGCTGCATCGAAACTGTTTGTAATCAATTCGTGAAATACAATAGTTAATGAACGGATTTTACCGGTAAAACCTAACATCTGTTTATTTTTACGAAAGAACTCTGATGGTGTTAAATGTTGAAAATCTTTTTGCCAATCAAGTCCCGGTTCAGTCGGTGCCAAAATCGTATCCTCCTTTAATTTTTTATAATTTCTATAATTAAAATTATTAAATTTATATGTATATAAATAACATCCGAGAGCATTTGACAAGTAATATTTTTACAGTGCCATGGCTAACTTGTTAAAAATTACACAATAAAATAATAATAAAAATTGTCAAAAATATAGTTTTTGAACTATGCTATCTATATATGTTGGTTGAAGTATATAATAGTTTTGCATTACTGAGTGCAATTTTCTATATTCGTTAGATTATTATGATGGTAAGGTAATAATATTCTATAAAAATAATAAGACAGTAACATGTGATAAATGTTACTGCAATGTTTCTTCATCAAATTCAATTCCGTCCTTAAACTCGATTTTGTCATCATGGATTCCGACAAGGTCTTTAAATTCTCTAAGTTTAAGGGTTTCTTTTTTGTTTTCTAAAAAGCTATAAACGGATTTGTGTCTGGAACCATTTAAAATCATTTCAATTGCTTCTTTAGCAACTAAAATATTTTCCATTTCACCAATTAAAGAAACCGTTTTACCATAAACAGCCATATCAACATCGGCCAACTCAGTAATAAGTTCGCGGGTTTTACCGTTTGCACCAATAATTCTGCCTTTATATCTGGCCAATGCCTTTTTGGATTTGCCGACATATAATGGCAATTTCATAATTTCGAGATAAATGTCATCATGGATTAATTTCATAGCAACTTCGGGATTGAAACCTCGAGCTATGGCCTTTACAATGTGATTAGCATTCCAAACACCTAACGGATCTTCCATATCTTCGCGGGGAGTGATGTATACGGTTCCATCATCACTGTCAATGTCGAGAATAGTGCCGGTTAATTTTTCAATGGATTTTTTAACCTCTCCATTTTTACCAATTAAGGCACCAACCCTGTTTTGTGGTATTTTCAAATAATCTGTTTCTGGCATGTTATCACCTTTTGTTAATTAATAATAGTTATTTGATTTGATTTTATTTAATATTTCTGAAAAGTAGTAAAATTTTAGAGTTTCATTACTTTTAAATCTTTTCATTAAAATTTGTAATTGGAATTTAGGATTCACATGTTGGAAAATGTTTTAATCGTTTGGGTTGTGATAAGATTTTTTCACTGTTTTATTTTCCCATGTTGTTAACTTATATCCATTTTCATCATATTCAATGTTTTCCATAGGCACTAAAGGCACTTTACCAAGGCCGCCCGGGGAATTGTATACGTATGTCGGTTTGCACATACCGCTTGTTCTGCCTTCCAAATGTTTCATGATTTCCAAACCTTTAGAAATATCCACCTGGAAATGTTCAGTGCTTTTAACGTCTTTTGGATGGAACAGATAATATGGAATCACACGATGCCTGTGCAATTCTTCATTAGTTTTTTGAATGCAATATTTGTCATCATTGATATTATGCAATAAAACCATCTGATTTCTTACAAGTATTCCATGGTCGACTAATGTGTCAATTGCCCTAACAGCTTCCGGAGTAATCTCACAGGCATGATTAAAGTGTGTTGAAAGCTGCACTTTATATCTTCTAAGTAAGCTGGCCAGCTCATCATCTATTCTAAATGGAAGTGTTACCAGCGTCCTTGTACCAACCCTAATTACTTCAACATGATCAATTTCAGATAATTCATTAAATATATATTCTAAACGACTATTGGATAATAATAATGCATCTCCACCGGTAACCAATACTTCTCTGATTGCTTGATGGTTTTTTATAAAATCTATTGATTCATCAATATCATTTTTGGAAGTATTTTTATCTGCGTTTCCTATTAATCTGCGACGTTGGCAGTGCCTGCAATACACGGGACAGGCATTAGTAACGTTGATAATCAATTTATTGGGGTATCTCCTAGTTATTTTTCCTGAAGGATTGGACTGTTCTTCATTCATCGGATCCAATTCGCCATTTTCATTCATTTCTTTAATGCTTGGAATGGATTGTAATCTTATTGGACAATTTGGATTGTCAAAATCAATCAATGAAAAATAATATGGAGTTATGGCAAATCTGTATTTTTCACTAACATTTTTAATATTCTCATATTCCTCATCTGTAAGATGAGTATATTTTGCAATTTCGTCCACATCACTAATGCGATTTTTTAACTGCCATTTGGGATTATTCCAATCTTTTTCATTAGCATTCAATTCATTTAAAATTTTATTTTTAGTATTGATATATAATTTTTTAGAAAATTCGCTAAATCCGGTTCTAATTCTGGATTTATGTTTCATATCATCAATAGCTATTTTATCTAGTTCATTTGAACGAATTAATGATTTTTTTCTATTGATGTCTATACTATCTACCTCTGTTTTCCATAATTTTTTTAACCATTATCATATTTGTTCATTTACCAATATATTCTTTTAGTATTTACAGTATTTTTTTTGATTGTATTTAATATATAAATATTTAAAGTTAACAAAAATAATTTTAAACATTTACAATTTTTTTGGGGAATGTCTGATGGATTTAAAAAATAACCTGCTTTTAATCTTATATACCATAATGATTGGAGTTATGGCGGGATTAATTATTTGGTGCTTTATAAGGGGAATGAACCTTGGAATTCATTTTCTGTGGAATTATTTGCCCAGTTTAATAAATTTTAAATATTATACAATCATTGTATGTTTAATGGGTGGGCTTTTAATAGGACTGTGGAAAGATAAATACGGCGATAGTCCTGAAGAATTAAATCAAGTAATCAAGACCGTTAAACAGGAGCACAGATATTCATATAGTAATATTTTTCCCTCTATTGTTTCTTCGATATTGCCATTGATATTCGGTGCAAGTATTGGGCCAGAAGCAGGTTTAACAGGTATTATTGCAGGTTTATTCACTTGGATGGGAGATAAATTTAAAATATTTAATGATGAACTTGAAGAATTAGCTCAAATTGGTATTACAGCGACTTTGGGAACAATATTTGTTTCACCTATGTTCGGTTTTGTAGAGCCGATTGAAAATGAAGAGAGCAAATTGCCTAAAACATCAAAAAATATTCTGTATTTTGTAGCTATTTTAAGTTCTTTTGGAATATTTGTATTATTGAATCATTTAACCCATAATAAAGTAGGATTACATTCGATTGGCACAGCTACTTTATCCAATCTGAATTATCCTGGCATAATAGTATTGATAATCTTGGGAGTGCTACTTTCATATGTCTATTTTGTTAGCCGTAAATTATCTAAAAGAATATTTAAAAATCTAGGTGATAATTTTATCCTAAAAGGTCTTGTTGGTGGTTTGATTCTAGGCATAATTGGAACATTACTGCCATTTACAATGTTTTCGGGAGAACAACAGATATATCTTCTATTGGATGAGGGTGTCCAGTTGGGACTGATTGTATTAATCTTAACAAGTATTCTAAAAATAGTTCTAACAAATATCTGTATTGAAACGGGTCTTAAAGGAGGACATTTATTCCCATTGGTATTTTCAGGAACCGCAATGGGTTATGCTTCAGGCATTCTTTTAAATATGGATCCTGTAATTTCAATGTCTGTTGTTACAACATCTTTTGTGGCAGGCATTTTAAAAAAGCCTATTGCAGTAGTGTTGCTGTTAATGATTATTTTCCCGATGAATTTAATTCCGTTAATGTTGGTATCAGCAGTAATTTCATGTTTGTTTGAAACACCCAAATTTCTAGAGGTTTCATCCGAAAATTAACTGAATATCTATAATTTAGGATTAACATATTCCCAAACTTCTTCAAAACTAGTTTTTACACCCAATTTGGTGTATTCACGAACAAGAGTATTAATATCTCTTTCAAGCAGTTCTTTTGATATTGGGTTATCCAATACTACTGACTGGGAAACATCAATA
>JAFZMD010000079.1 GCA_017553445.1 Methanobrevibacter sp.
TTTACACAAAGACCACATGCAGCACATACTTCAGGAAGAGCTACAGTCAAGTCAGATTTAGGAGTGATGAAGTTTCCAGGACAAATGTCAACACAGGAATTACAACCGATACATGCTTCAGCGTCTAAAGTGAATGATTTCATATCTTTAGTACGTTTAGCAGGGTTTGCATTTTCTGCGATGAAAATTGCGTTCCATGGACAGGATTGTGAACATACTCCACATTGGATACATTTTTCTTCATCTACTTCAATAGGTTCTCCGTAAGCAGATAAGGTGATTGCATCGGTAGGACATTCAGCTAAACATACACCACAACCTTTACAATCATCAATGTATACAGGTCCTTCTGGTTCAATAACTCTGCTTGCAGGTTCTTTTACTCCAGGAACTCCGATAACGTCTACAGGACAAATGTCAACACATTTTTGACACATTACACAGAATCCTTTAAGGAGTTGAGAATCTTCTGCATCTAATTTAAGAGTATTGGAAGGACATGCTTCTACACAATCTCCACATTCATCACATTTGGTTTTGTTAAAGATTAATCTTACTTGAGTGTTTCCTTCTTCATCAATAGCTATGTCTTCTACTTGTAAAGCACCTTTTGGACAGACTTCTGCACATTTAGGTTCTTCGTTACAAGTATCACAGTAAACGATGTGATCGCCTACTTCAATAGCTGCTGTAGGACAAACGCCTTCACATGCTCCACATTTAATACAGCTATTTTCATTGAATACTATCATTTTAACACTCCAAAGTTAGATTTTTTTAATCATATTTCCTTCACTGTCATATACTTCTACAGTAGCTAATCTCATTTGGCTATCCATAGTGTGGGTAGCACAGGATAAACATGGGTCGTGAGCTCTGATAACCATTTCCATTAAGTTGAAGATTTTATCATCTACTTCTACGCCAGGTTTGATGTAGTCTTTAGCTACTTGTTGAATACCCATTTCCATTGCAGGGTTGTTTTGGATAGTTGCTACAATGATGTTTGCTTGGGTGATTAAACCTTCGTCATCAGTTGTGTAGTGGTGGATTAAAGTACCACGAGCAGCTTCTACAATACCTGCACCTTCACCAGCAGTTCTTTCTAAAGCTTCTGGGAATTTGTCACCGGATAAGTCTTGTTCTAATGTGTCAGCAGCCATTTCAGCAGCAGCTAATAATTCGATTAATCTTGCCCAGTGGAATAATAATGGGTATTGTGCGTAACCGAATCTTTCTCTGAAGTCTTCTAAAGCACCTTGTGCTAAAGGAGCAGCATCAGGCATTTTGTCACAAACATTAATACGGGATAATGGTGCTACTCTGTAAATACCTTCTGGGTATCCTAATTCTTTAATGTAAGGGAATTTTAACCAGGAGTAAGGTTTTACGTGTTCTGCAACAATATCTTTGTATTCAAGGTTTCTGTATTCAGTGTAAATGGAACCGTCTACGTCTTTTATTCTTACTTTACCGTTGTATACGTCCCAGTCACCATTTTCTGCTACAATACCACAGTGACGGGTGTCACCAAAGTAACCTAAGGTTTTGACTAAGTCGATTTTTTCTTCTAATACAGGTACAGCCAATTCAATGGTAGCTTGAGCTAATTCAATGTTTTCTTTAGCTTTTGCTAATAAGTCAGCTTGAGTTTCTTCATCTAATTCAGTGGAAATACCACCAGGAGTAGAGGAAGTTGGGTGAATTGGACGACCACCAGTTGCGGATACAATATCTAAACCGTTTCTTCTGATTTTAATAGCTTGTAATGCAACTTCAGGCATATCTTGGATAACTTGGAAAACGTTTCTAGTTTTTCTAGTTCCATCAGGGATGATTAAATCCGGTGCTGCTAAGAAGTAGAAGTGGAGAGCGTGAGAGTGCATGTAAGATCCCCAGTTCATTAATTCTCTCATTTTGTAAGCAGCAGGTAAGATATCATCATCGTTAAATCCGTAGATTTGGTCAACAGCTTTAGCAGCTGCTAAGTGGTGTTGTACATCACAAATACCACAGATTCTAGGTACGATACGAGGTACTTCCTCAGCTGGACGTCCTTGTAAGAATTTTTCGAATCCTCTAAATTCCATAACATGTAATCTAGTGTCTTCTACATTTCCTGCTTCGTCAAGGTGTACAGTAATTTTTGCGTGACCTTCAATACGAGTTACAGGTTCCATAGTAAGTTTTACCATATTATTTTCCTCCTTTTTGCATTTTAGCAGGGACTAAAGCAGCTGGTAAAGTGTAAGTGTAGAAAGTACCTACAATGTCATCTAATTGGTCAGCTACTTGTTCAGGATCTACGGTTTTATCTTCGTTAATACCGTAGTCAGATGCAATCGCAGAAATCATTTTTGCACCTGCATCGTTTACTTTTGCAGTAGGTCCGTAACAACCTCTACATGGGATAGCAATACTTGGGCATTGTGCACCACATAAGGATACGGTTGCAGGTCCCATACATACTAATCCTTGAGCAATTAAACATAAATCATCTTCTGGTTTACCAACTTCAAATTGTCTTTTAATGAAGTCCATAGCGAGTCCAGCAGGTGGTTTTTCTCTAGGACATACTTCACAAAGGTTAGTGGTTGGTAATTCGATAGTTCCTCCGTTTAATAAGGTAAGAATAGCTTCAGCTACTACGTCAGATTTTGGAGGGCAACCAGGAATTGCTAAGTCTACTTGGATAACTTCGCCTAATGGTCTTACTCTGCTTTCTAATGCAGGTACGTCTTCGTTAGGAATAATTCCTTCTGGGTTGACAGTACTGCAAGAGTTAATGTAACCTTCAGTAGTTAATTCTTCTACAGTGTGTAAGTTACCGAGACCAGGAATACCACCATAGCAAGCGCAAGTACCATATGCAATAACGAGGCCAGCTTTTTCTCTTAACATTTCTGCTAATTCTCTGTTTTCTTCGTTTCTAATTCCACCTTCTACAATAAGTACGTCTAATTCAGGTACTTCATCATATTTAGTATCACATAATACTGGTGAGAATTCGAATTGAGCTAATTCTAAAACATCTAATAAAGATTCGTGGAAATCCGCAATGGATAAGTGACAACCGGAACATGCTCCGAGCCACATAGTTCCTATTTTAACTTTATCTGCCATAAATAATCCTCCAGTTAAATTTATCCTTCAGCATCTAATTGTGCTTTTAATGGGGAAGGTCCTAAATCTTTAATTCTGTCTACCATCATTTTTACAGAACTAGCGAATTTTTCTCCTTCAGAAGCAGAAATCCAGTCGTGGTGGACTCTTTCTCTTCCGATTCCCATATCTTCGACTAATTTATAAACTAATCTCATTCTTCTGTCAAGTTTATAGTTACCTGCATCGTAGTGGCAGTCACCCATGTGGCATCCTGCTACGAATACACCATCAGCACCGTCTCTAAATGCTTTTAAAATAAACTGAGGGTCAATTCTTCCAGAACACATTACTCTTATAACACGAATGTTAGGTGGGTATTGCATTCTTGCAGTACCTGCAGTATCTGCTCCACCATAGGAACACCAGTTACAACAAAACATTACAATTTTTATATCTTCAGACATAGAGTTTATCCTCCTCTATTAAATTTAGTTTATAGTCCTAAAATAAAGTTTAATTTAATCTAAGACTCATCCAACTATTTCAACCTAATAATCATTAAACCATATCATCAAATCATAACTGATACAATCTAATCTATTTAATACCGATTGAAAATATTAAACTTTATTAAAATTGAAATAATTGAGATATTCAACCTAAATAGTATCAACCTAATGGCTTTTACTATTTTTAACCTATAAAGATCCAAATCAAAAATCTTAATAGATTACTTTCTTGAATCCAAATCAAAAAATTCAAGAATTCCGTTTTAACTTTAAAAACCCAAATCAAAATTTTTAAAGTTATAGATTTCAATCTAATTTCTTTTTTAAAAAAGTTTTTCAAATCTATATTAAAGTATGTTTGATGCCATACCTTAATCTCAAATCATCGTACGCTAATGAGCTAGCTCAGCTTAACATTAATGTACTGATTAATATATATAATTAAAATTAAATATAAAGGTTACTTGGAAAGGAAAGTCAAAAGACTTATATACTATAATACTTTTTTAAAAAAAGATATTACAAAGCCTGAAAATTAATTTCAATTTATACGAAATAATATTGAAAAATAGGCAAGATTATTAATAAATATATGAAAATAACTATCAAATTTAACTTAATTTTGAAATAAGGAATTTATATAAAATTAAATTAAGTTATAATGTATTAAAACAATTTTTATAATTAAGAATGAAATTTAAAAAAATTGCTAAAAATTAAGGAATACCTAAAATAAAGAATTTAAGATATTTTAGAAAAATTGGAAATTTTGAAAAAAATAGAAAAA
>JAFZMD010000080.1 GCA_017553445.1 Methanobrevibacter sp.
AAAGACCGCCCAGATGGATTCGGGGTCCCTGTAAACTCTTCTTTTAATGATTTCATTGATTGTATTTCCATTGAGATAAGCTATCTTTTCAAGGTTTCCTCTGGAATATGTGTTCATCCGTTTATATATGTCATTCCAGTTTCTGTCGCCTGGAACTCTGCCGGCGGCTATTTCCCTTTCAAGAATTTCAACGGTGGTTTTCGGAAGCAGTTTTTTGACTTCATTTGAAATGACCATGTCATTGTCAATTATGGATTGCCTTATTAGCCGTCCGGAGTATTTTTCCTTATCGAATTCCTTAACGATATGATATTTCACTTTAGAGCCAAGAAACTCATTGATGGCATACCATCTGATTTCATTCCTGTTGGTGTAGCTTTTCGGCATTCCAACGAAGTTTCCCTCATCAATGAACTTTTGAGCTTTCGATTTGATTTCGTCCAGTGAAATGCTTGCTGAAGTAATATAGTCGGTTACTCCATCATCAATCATCTGCTTAAGTCTGATTGGAACGCTGTAGGATAAGACCAATCTGTGGTGAAGGCCTTCAAAGGATTTGACTTCATCCGCCCCAAGAGCCAATGCCATTTCACGACGGGCTTCAAAATTAGTAAAAAAAGGAGCATGATTTGCACTGAAACCCTTATTTAGATACACTACGACCTTTTTGTTTTCCTCATCAGCCAATTTTCTGGCTTCACTAATCAATTTTTCATGACCCTTATGTACTGGGTCAAAATCTGCACTAATTCCAATCAATATAAACACCAAAAAAAGAAGGGGGATAGATTATCTATCCATTAATTTTAAAATACCGCTTACTACTAACCATATTCCGATTAATGTGCCGAGAACAATAGGATCTGCAAGATATGTTCCAATAATAATGTATAATAAACCAAGTACAACTCCAGCTATTCCAATGTAGAATCCATATCTGCTGGTACGATTATTTATTAAGGACACTAAACCTACAACAATCAGCATTATTCCAGCAAGATATAATGAAATTTCAGTTAAAAATCCTAGTAATGCCGGATTGAATATTAAACAGATACTTAATAACAACAGCACAATTCCTAAAAACAGGTCAAGTATCGCACCGCTGGTGTTATAGTCTATGATGCTTACTCCAACAACAAGTAAATAAACAGACATTAACAATACGGATAATCCAATTAAGGAACTAACTCCAATAACTCCCATAATTGGAAACGCAATAATGATTAATCCGAGAAGTATAGCCAGTAAACTAATAAATTTAGTTTTCATAATTTCCTCCTAATAATACTTAATGTTTTTAATTATATTAATATAATGGGATATGCTTAATCTCAACAGTTGAGCTATTCATATCTGAATTATTAACTTGAGCTAACCATTCGCTTTTGCACTCGCATTCGTATTCAATTTTGCTTTGAGTCAAATTGTTAGCTATTATCATATGCTTTAAGTCTTTATTACATTTTTTGCAGTTGTATGGGCCACGCCTTGAACCGAATCCTGATGTGTCAAGAAGTGCAGGAATGTCCAGTTCATCACGGACTGTGTTAATGATTTCAACACATGACCAAATCCATGGAGGTTGATATGCTCCCTTTCTCCAGAATCTTTCGATAACGGTTCCTCCATGTATTGTTGCAGGACAGAATGAAAGCCTATTCACTCCGATTGAATCGCAGTATCTTGCAGTTTCAATTGCTTCAGATATTGCTTGAGCTTCAGAAACGAGAATTGGTTTTACAAAGATATATGCTTTTGATTTTAGGTTATATCCCTTATTTTCTTTTAGATTTTGGATTAATTTGACAGCGTCCTCAAAGTCTTGGCGTGTAAAACCTTTGTTGATTTTTTTAAGACGAGTGTAATCATCAGATGTTTCAAGACCAATGCTCACTTCAAATAATGTATCTCCGATGATTTCATGAATTTCATCCAAATATTCCTCTTTCACATACTCCGGTCTTGACTCAACGATAATTTCTGTGACATTTCTCAAATCAACTAATGTCTTTAATATTTCATCACGCGCATCCCTTGGAAGCTCATAGGGGTTTAAGAAACTTCCTGAAGCAAATAACTTTACAGAAATCTTATCCTCTTCAGCTATCGGATGCCTTGAGAGATGGTCATGAAATATTCTAAGGATAGTTTCAGTGTCAATCGGCTCTAAAGTGCAGTCTGAAACATAGCTGCACATTGTGCATCCGCCGCTATCGCCAAGTGCCCAGGCACAACCTGGGGTTGGCAGGATTATGAATAAAGTTTTTGCAACGCCATCATATGTCAAATCATCATTATACCAACTTGCTCCGACCTGTTCCGGAGTTTTTGAATCTTTTCGCTCAAAAGCTCTTTGTCTAATCTCTTTACATAAATTTTCAATTTCCATTATAATACCTGCAATCAAATGTAATATTATATTATTATAATTTTTTTAATAATTAAAAATTATTGTTAAAAGAAGTAGTTAATAAGTTGTGTATAAAAGTTTTAAAAAAATAAAAAAAGAAAAGAAGTAAGCAAGTTTAGAAACTTGCAATTACGTCTCCTAATAATTTAATGGATTCTTCTACGTTTTTACCAACAGGGGAACCTGCTACGTATTGAGTTACACCCATTTCAGCTAAGCCTTCGATTTTTGGAATGAACTCATCAGGAGTACCACATACTGAGAATGCTTCTAATGCTTCGTCAGTTACAGCACCGATAGCTCCACCGAAGTCACCTTTAGCTAAGAATTCACCCATTTGAGTGTTGAATCCTTCAGGTAATCCGTGTCTTTCGATAACTGGAGGTGGGGAACCTGCTGCAATAAATGCAACTACAATTTTAGCTGCGTTTTTAGCTGCGTCTGAGTCAGGTCCGATGGAAGTTGCAGTGTATGCACCTACATCGAATGCTTTGTCTCCACCAGCTGCTTCGATACCTTTTTTGATCATAGGCATAGCTGCTTCGTAATCTTTAGGGTTGGATGCGTTAATTAGTACACCGTCAGCGATTTCTCCAGCGGTTTCTAACATTTTAGGTCCTTGAGCACCCATGTAAATAGGGATTGCGTCTTGTACAGCTTTTACTCCACCTAATGCTGCTCCGCCTTCGGTTTTTCCACCAGCTAATAAAGCGTTAATGTCAGCGATTGCTGCTTTAATAGTGGATACTGGTTTAGTCCATTCAATTCCTAATGAATCGAAAGTAGCTTTGTCACCAGGACCGATACCGAAAGTTGCTCTTCCGTTTGAGATTTCGTCAATGGTTGCAATTGCAGAAGCTGAGATTGCAGGGCTTCTTACGTATGGGTTGGTTACACCAGGACCCATTTTAATGGTTTCAGTGTTTGCTGCAAGTAATGCTAAGGTTTCGTATACGTTTTTGTTGTTGTAGTGATCTGTGATCCATGCGTATTCAAAACCGACGTCTTCTGCTAATTTTACTAATTTTACAATTTGATCCAAAGGTTGATTTGGTACGAATTCTATACCGAACTTCATATTTTATCACCAATATTATTTTAGTTAGTAATATATAAAGTAATTTTTATTTGAAACAGATAGAAAGTTTTATATATTAATCATTGTTCATGTCTTTTGAAATTGTTCAAAATAGATAGGTATTAAGAAAGTTATTTTCAGTAATACTTGATTGTTCGATGTTATAATAATGATTATTAATGATAATTTGTTTTATTTATCTTTAATATAATTCATTTAAATTTAATAAAAAGATTTGATATATTTTATTTTAATTTTAATTTTTATTAAAATTGTTTTTTATCAATATTAATATTAATTGCAATATTTTTTAATTGATTTTGTTTATACAATTACCCTCTGTATTAGATGTGCTATGTGTTTTATGGCGTTGGTTTAAGTCTTATTGTATTTACTATTCTGACTATGATGACTGCTTTTCCGCACGTAGCTATAGATTATCATGTTTATTGTATTAATTAAATTATTAATATCATGAATGTGCTTTGTGAGTAC
>JAFZMD010000081.1 GCA_017553445.1 Methanobrevibacter sp.
ATGAAAATATCAAATTAGCTTTTAAATAGAAAAAATCATTATAATAATCAAAATTTAACAATAAAAATATATTTAACCATTCCAAATGTAAAATAAAAGTATTATAATCATTAAAATAAATATTAAAATAATTAAAATTTTATTAGTAGAATAAAAAAAAATATATTGTAGAATGATGATTCTTAGAAAAAACCATGATTTTATGAATTTTTTAGAGAAAATATTTCAAAAAAAAGTAAACTATCATTTATTTAATTTGAATTTAATTCTAACATATAATAAGTTAAAATTAATTACTTAAAAAAAATATTAATTAGATAAAATTAAAAATAAAACTTATTCAAAGTGAATAAGTTTTTCTACATCATCATAAACAACATCAAGGCCGCACATTGACGGGACATAATTGGCTGCTTTGGCTGAGTTGACGCCAATGACTTCAAAGCCCATTTCTTCGATAGGAGCGACAACCATACATGTATCACATACTACATTACCACCAGCATTTTCAATAGTTTTTGTGTAGCCCATTCTGTCGGCCGTTGCCTTAACAGAAACAGAAGTACAAATCCATAACTTATTCCTAATTCTTTTGCCCTGAACGATATTGGCAACCTGCTTTATCTCTTCAAGGGAAGCATGAGGACATCCCAAACAAATCAAATCTGCTTCACGATCAGTTGTCGTTAATTTCTGACGGGTTTCTAAAATGTCTTTCTCATTAACAAACATATGGTCTTCAACCTCTGTTTTATCTGCATTGTCCCATTCCGGAGTTACATTCTCCATATGGTATAATGCTACAGAACCTGAAGATGCCAAAGCCGCACCTAAAGTTTTTAAATCATTATTAGTAGGAGTATTTTCAACTTTAAAATAAGGAACTCCACCACCAACCATTTTTCCAACAATATAACCTAATGCACCCCAATCAGCACCAGATAATTCTGTATTGACATTAACGATTAAGTTTGCCTTACGATTATGTTCCAAGTGGAATCCATAAAGTGGAGTTTTACCGACAATAGCTGCTGCAAGAGCTGCAGGACCGCCTTCACGATTAGTACGGGCGCCTATAACAGAATTAACATAAGCTACAGCAGATGATTCTGACCATGAAACATGATCCCTAAACCTTGGAACGTTTCCGACCAAATATGGTGTACAGGTACATGTTTTAGAAATTCCAAGCTTACCATAAGCATCAACAATTTGATTCTGCTTTATTGAAAACTCACGGGGAAACCCTAATGATTCCCAATTATCCAAATCGGTTCCAGGAGGGTTTAGTGAAGCGTTAATTCCTGAATATTCAAATTCTTCACTAGCCAAATCTTCAAGATATTCCAAACCTGCCTGACCGATTGTCTTATATGAAACTCCAGAAACCTGTGCTGAAGTAATGTCAACCAGTTTGGAAGCTCCATAAATGTCGCCCAAGGCAACTAAAATATCCATGCTCTTACGGATGGTTTCACCAAATTCACCATCACACATTTGTTCTTCTTTTTTTGTTAAAAACATACTAATCATTATTTAATTGATATTCAATCATTTCATCAAACAAATGAAGGAAATTGTCTTTGCTTTCATATGGTATCATGGCTCCGGCCGCAATATCGTGACCTCCGCCGGTTCCGCCAAAATTGTTTGAGCTATCGCGTAAAGCCTTTCCCAAATCAACACCCTTTTCGACCATATCTCTTGTGGTTCTTCCGGAAATCTTAATATCATTGTGAAGTCTTGACAGACCAAGTACAGGCTTTGATGAATCAATCAATTCGACTGACAATCCGATACTGGCAATAGTGCCCATAACAGATTTTAATATTTTATCTTCACTGTATAAATATTGTGATGATTCCAATTGAACAGCACCTTCTCTTTTTACCCATTCAAGACCTTTTACAATCTGATCACGGTATTTACGCTGCAATTCAGTGGCATTTGAGAGTGCTTTTTCTCTCTCTCCCAAAGCAATGCTCAAGCCTAAGCCGAACTTCTTATTTTTACCGCAGGCATCGAGAATGTAGGCATATTCCTCCAAATCCCTCAACATTGGAATTTCCTTTGGAATTAGATAGCAGTCCCCGTAAATATCTGGGTTTATTTTAATTAATTCGGCTGTCAATACATCTTTTTCTTCATCAGCCAAATCCGTAAATTTAATGCCATAAGATAAACCAATCTTTTCTAAAAAAGTAGTTGCACCTTCTAAATCACCGCTGATTCCGGGAAGAGGTGGTGTAAAAGTATAAGCAAGGGATTTGAATAGTGGCTCTGATCCTTTTGAAACTATCTTTATATCTTCATTGATTTCCAGATTCGTTTCTTTTGCATCATCCAAAATTAATTTATTAACGCCGATGAATCCATCCTGACCTTGCATGTCACCGAAAGCACCTACAAGTGCAAAATAAGCCAAATGTTTTTTATCCAAATCACGAACGCATAAATATGCGGAACCTGCTCCGGATAAATCTTTACTGCCATCAATTTCAAATAGATGTGGATTGACATGAACTAAATTACTTTCAGCTTCTGTCCCATCCACTTGATGGTGATCAGCCACAATAACGTCACTTTTAAACGTGTTCAATTCTTTAACAAAAGAACTGCCCATATCGGAAAAGATGAATAAATCATGTTGCTCATGACGGAGCTGATTTATTACATCCTCTTTTAATCTTGGCACTATAGTAGTGTGAAATTGAGCATTCTCTTCTTTTAAAGCATTCGCTATTACAGCTGCCGCTGATATACCATCAGCATCGTTATGTGAAATTATACGAATAACTTCATCATTATCAATATGCTCTTTGAGCATTTTACTAGCTTCACTAGCTCTATTTAACAAGGAGTGCTGCTTGTTCTGGATTATATCTCCAACCTTCTGGTAATTCGCCTTCACTTACATAATATGAAGCTAATTTTCTGATTCTTGATTCAATGATAGTTAAACCTCTTTTGGAGTGTAAGTCTTTTGGATTTTCATCCAAGTGATCTCTGATGTTAACTGCTCTTCTGATTAAGTTCATTAAATCTTCAGGATATTCACCAGCTTGATCGTTTCTTTTTAAGATTTCAGTGATTCTTTCACCAGTTACATCTTTAACTTTAGGGATTCCGTATTGGTCTCTTAAGATAATACCGATTTCGGAAGTACTTTTACCTTCTCTGTTAAATTTTAAAATCATTTCTTCAATTTCTTCGTTACTATAAGTTACCCATTCTGGTCTTGCCATAAATAACACCTAATTATATAATATTAATCTTGAGCGGTATACCACTCTATAAATTTCTTTAATGAATTTTTTCTATGTGAAAATTGGTTTTTCTCATCAGTCGTTAACTCGCCAAAGGTCTTACCCTCACTAGGCACATAAAATATAGGATCAAATGCAAATCCTAAATCTCCTTTTTCTTCAACTGATATTTCTCCTTCGACCTTGCCTAAAAAAGTCTTGGGCTCAGAATTGGGGGTGCAGTACCCAATAACTGACCTGAATTCGGCATAACGGTCAGAAACATTATTTAATAACTTTAAAATTCCCTGATTTCCCAAAGTATCTTGTACATAATGGGAATATGTTCCTGGAAAATCATTTAAAGCTCTAATGAATAAACCAGCATCTTCAACAATCACAGGCCTATTTAGCTCACGGCTAGCATATTTTGCACCAAACATAGCTACTTCCTCAAGAGTTCCTTGAGGTTCCATGTAACCTAAGTCAATATGCTCAAGTTCAATGCCATGAACTTTGAAAATATTCTCTGCTTCTATAACTTTATGTTCGTTACCAGTTATAAATGTTATCATAAAAATAGTTATGAATTAGATTTTTTATATAATTATCTGAAAATACTAGTGGGTATAACGGCCACGCTTTTCGATGTCTGTGATGTTATCTATAACTTTTGGATTGGCATAACCTTTCAGAACCTGACTGAAATAATTAACGGCCTTATTATAATCGATACTTTGAAGGGATTTCTTTAAAACAAGCAAATCGACTGCTTTGTCTTCATCCAAATCAGAGTATCTTCCAAGACCGAAGTCCAAAAATATCAAATTGTCATTCATGAGCATTATGTTTGATGAGGTGATGTCGCCGTGAATGATGTCTGCTGAGTGAAGCTTTGCAATTTCTTGCCCGACCCTGTAAGCCAACTTATCATCAATGACTTCCTTAAGCATTACTCCATCAATTTCTTCCATCAAAATTGATTTTTCATCGAGATCAACGTCATATAATATTGGAGTTCTCACACCGACCCTTTTAGCATCGGAGAGTAATTTGGATTCAAGCTTACAGCGTGATTTTCTGATTTTTGAATCGATTTCAGGAATTCTGTAGCCTTTAGGAATTCTTGCCTTTATGACTGCATTTTTACCCATATATGAGCTTTTTATAATGTTTGACTCTGCACCTTTCGCTATCAAATCATCAGACAATTTCAAATAGCTTTTTGTATTGTCTATCCATGGAATATCAACTTCATCAGTTCTGAAGCGCTGTATGATGCCAGTATCTGATAAATCCATTGGTCCGAACTCTTTACACATCAGCAATCCAAGCCATGCAATCATAACCCCATTGTCACCGCACAGCTTCATTTCAGGCATGTAGAATTTTGCACCATGCTCTTCAGACATTGTCTTAAGCATTTCGCGCAATCTTGAATTGGCAGAAACCCCTCCGCAGAGCATCACTTCATCCTTTTGAGTATGTGATAATGCGCGTTCTGTAACTTCAACTAGCATTGCAAAAGCTGTTTCCTGAAGTGAAAAGCAGATGTCTTCAATGTCAACCCCTTTTTGGTGCTTTCTTAAAGCCGCAGACAATAGTCCTGAAAATGAAAAGTCCATACCCTTTACAACATAAGGCAAATCAATATAATTTCCATTTTTAGCCAGCTTTTCTATAACCGGCCCACCAGGATGGCCCAAACCGGTTTCACGGCCAAACTGATCAAGACAGTTTCCAATAGCAATGTCTAAAGTTTCTCCAAAAATTCTGTAACGGCCGCTTTCATAGGCAATGACCTGACTATTTCCTCCGCTGACATATAATGAAACGGGATTGACTGCTCCAGTATCAAGTTTTCCAACCTCAACATGGCCAATACAGTGATTGACACCGATTATAGGCTTTTTGAGTGACAACGCAAGGGATCGGGCTGACGTTGCGACAATCCTTAAAGCAGGACCCAGACCCGGACCCTGTGAAAATGAGATTAAATCCAAATCAGAGTAACTGATTCCAGCTTCTTCAATAGCTTGAGGTATTAATTTAGGAATCCATTCCGCATGGTGCTCTGCAGCGATTCTTGGATGGATACCGCCTTTTTCAGGATACAGCTGGCTGCCTGCCATGGCCAATATCTCACCATCACTGTTAACAATACCCACACCGGTCTTTTCTGCAGTTCCTTCAATTCCTAAACATATCACAATATCAACCTGAAAATTAACTTAATATATATTCTATTATAAGTCATTACATATAATATTTAATTAATAAAAACAAATTGATTATTATGGGATTTTATAACACAAACACTGTAGAGGAAAAAAGAGTAAATAAGTTGACTGGGGATATTCACATTAATGATGCATTTAAAGAAGAAACTCAAAAGAGAGGTATCCCCATTTATGATGCGTACAACATTCAAAAGAGATTGTATCATGAAGTTGAACATGAAATGCTTGTAGGTGAAGAAGCTGTCGATAAGCGTTTGATGGAGCTTTTGGAAGAAAAAGGTAAAAAAGAAGTTTCACATAACTATATTGAGGAAATGACATTTGAAGATGGTAAAAGCAAAGGAATGATTCCTGCAAGGCCAAAAGAAGCTCCTACCATGAATGAACTGCTTGACAACATTCCTCCAAGAGCAAGAGACGGCAAAACATTCAACAGAAAGCCGGACAAAACTACTGCAGATTATTTGAATAGAATATTTTTACAAAACCAAAAGATTATCAATCAAAACAAGAGAGTTATAGAGTTACTGGAAAAAATTGAGGAAAAACTATGATAGAAGGAATTACAACTTACGGATCAACTGAACTGATGGAATATTTAGCTGAAGTAATTGATCCGGTATTCATTTGTACAATCGGAACTACAGAAACATCATTGATTCCAGGCTTGTCAGGCGCTGGCGCATCAGCAGACTTAACTGAATATACTCCTGCAGCAGATGCCGAACTGATGGTTTTGGGAAATGTAAGATGTATGGAAGAAATTCCTCAAACCGTTGTTGGCAAAGCCGCCGCTCCAACTCCTGCAATGCTTACAAAAGCATCACTGCAAGTAGCCGATATCCCATTCATCATTGCAGATGCGGGATGTAAGATTAAACCTGATATCGAATGCATGAGACTCGGAAACGATTATGGAAGAGACATCAGAACAGGAAAAGGTGTTTTAAATCCGTTAGAAATATATGAAAATGCCCGTGAACTTGGAGCTGAGCTTGCAAGACGCCATCCAATGTTGATTATTGGAGAAAGTATTGCTGCAGGCACGACAACAGCATTGGGAGTTTTAAGGGCACTTGGATATGACGCAAATGAAAAGGTAAGCGGCAGCATGCCCCATAATCCTCATGACATGAAAACAAAGATAGTTGATGAAGGACTTGAAAATGCAGGTTTGAACCCTGAAACTGACGATATTGATGGTCTTCAGGCTATTGGTGCTGTGGGAGACCCTACTTTGGCTGCAATCACAGGCCTTGTTTTAGGTGTTGACGAACAGATTCCAATCATATTGGCTGGCGGAACGCAGATGGCAGCTGCATGTGCAGTTATCAAATCAATTAAACCCAGCTTTGATTTTTCAAGAATCAACGTTGCAACAACCGTTTTTGTTGTAGGAGACGAAACTGCCGATTTGATTGGGCTTTTAAAACAGATTGATGATGACATCACACTCCATTCCGTTGATCCAAAATTTGAAGAGTCAACCCATGAGGGATTGAAAAATTATCTTGACGGATTCGTGAAGGAAGGAGCTGGTGCTGGCGGAGCAATGTTTACTGCTTTAGCACGTGGTGTTCCTTTAGAAAAATTAAGAAAAAAAATAGAAAAAGTATGTAGTTAAAAAACTACATCATTATCTTTTTTAGAATATATGGGTAATTGACCCCATGAATACTATAATGCCGACTATCCAACAGTAGTAGGAAAATATATCCAAACTTTTGTTTTGAATCAAATCAAGCAACCATTTAATAGCCAAATATCCTGAAACAAATGCTGCAACAAATCCTAAAATAATGGCAGCACCGTCACCGCTCATAGATAATCCAAGGTGTTTTAATTGAACAATAAAAGCACCGAAAATTGCAGGTATTGATAATATGAAACTGAATTTAGCTGCAAATTCTTTATCAAGACCTACTACAAGACCCGCTGCGATTGTTGTTCCTGAACGAGATAATCCAGGCATGATTGCACAGGCCTGACCCAATCCCATGAATAATGATTGGAACCAACCCATATGAGACATGTCAATTTTACCGGAAGCTATTCTTTGAGACAGGTATAATATTGTCCCTGTTATAAACAGGAAACATCCAGGAACGTATAACGCACCGGCAAATAACGCATCAACCTGACTTTCAAACAATACTCCAACAATACCTACCGGAATTGTGGCTAAAATAACATACCAGGACAGTCTTTTATAAGGATCTGAATAAAACCCTTCCTTAAATCTATGTTGTAGGATATCTCCAACACTTAAAAGCCATGCCTGTATCATTTTATAGATATCAGCACGGAAATAAATTAAAACTGCGAGTAAACTACCCAAATGAAGAAAAGTATCGAAAGCGAGTGAGCTTTCAACACCTAAAATATTTTGAATAAATATTAAGTGTGCAGAACTGCTAACAGGTAAAAATTCAGTCAATCCCTGAACGATACCAATTATGATTCCTTGAAGAATATTCATTTACTACACCTTAGATATAATCTAACCATCCGTATTTATCTTCGACTTTAGCTTCAACAATATCAAAGAACGTTGATTGTATTTTCTCTGCAATAGGACCTCTTTTACCTATGCCGATAGTTTTACCATCAATGGATCTGATTGGTGTTACTTCAGCAGCAGTTCCTGTGAAAAATACTTCATCAGCCAAATATAATCTTTCACGAGAGATTGTTTCTTCAATGACTTCCAAGCCTAAATCTCTAGCTACTTTGATAATAGAATCACGAGTGATTCCTCTTAAGTTTGAAGAACCGAGTGATGGAGTGTGCAATACACCATCTTCTACTAAGAATATGTTTTCTCCGCTTCCTTCAGAAACATAACCGGTATAATCAAGCATGATAGCTTCGTCATAACCGTGTTCAATAGCTTCGATTTTTGCCAATTGGGAGTTCATGTAATTAGCACCACATTTTGCCATAGCAGGGAAAGTGTCAGGAGCTGGTTTTCTCCATGAGGAAACACCAATATTTACACCATTTGCCATTCCTTCTTCACCGAGATATGATCCCCATTCCCAAGCTGCAATAACAACATTTACAGGACAGTTTAAAGGATTGACTCCTAATTCTCCATATCCTCTAAATACAATAGGGCGTATGTAACATGATTCTAAACCATTTTCCCTTACGGTTTCTTTAATTGCTTCTGCAATTTCTTCTTCAGTATATGGAATTGGTATTTTGTATATTTTTGCAGAATCAAATAATCTGCGAACATGCTCTTTTAAACGGAAAATGGCTACACCATTTTCATTGTTATATGCACGTATACCTTCAAAAACACTAGTTCCATAATGGACTACATGAGAAAGTGAGTGTATTGTTGCATCTTTCCAATCAACGAGTTCTCCGTCCATCCATACTTTACTTGCTGTATCATCCCAAGCCATATTTATCACATCATTATTTCTACAATAAATAATATTGTACTTATTTTTATTTAAAATTTTTCAACGAAACACTTATATAATATTAAAGTCATAATATATATTGTTGGTTCCGTGGTCTAGTGGTATGATACCTCCCTTACAAGGAGGGGATCACGAGTTCGAGTCTCGTCGGAACCACTGCTTTTTTTATTAAGATTTATGTCCAAATTTAAGAACAACTAAATTAAATATTTTATTAAATTTTTTATCATTATTAACCAATTGATTAAATTAAAACTCAAATTTCTATATAAAATACAATTTTAAACAACCATATTGTTGATTTGAACACCATAAACAAATAATAAGATTTAAATAATTTTCCTATCATATCTATAATTACAAATATAGGAGAAATTTAATATGGTAGTTAAAATTGCTATTATAAAAAGTGGTAACATTGGTACTTCACCAGTTATCGATTTGTTGTTAGACGAAAGAGCAGACAGACCAAATATTGATGTAAGAGTATTTGGATCTGGAGCAAAAATGAACCCAGAACAAGTAGAAGATGTTGTCCCTAAAATAGACGCATTTGAACCTGATTTCGCAATATTCATTTCACCAAACCCAGGAGCACCTGGTCCTGCTAAAGCAAGAGAACTCTTATCTGAAAAAGATTTACCTGCAATCATCATTGGTGACGCACCAGGTAAAGGTAAGAAAGATGAAATGGACGAACAAGGTTTAGGTTACATTATCGTAATGTCTGACCCAATGATTGGTGCAAAAAGAGAATGGTTAGACCCAACTGAAATGGCTATCTTCAACTCAGACATCTTAAAAGTACTCGCAGA
>JAFZMD010000082.1 GCA_017553445.1 Methanobrevibacter sp.
ATTTTAATTGTCACAACTCCTGAAGGAATTATGACTCACTATGAGGCTAAGGAAAGAGGAATTGGTGGACGTTTGTTGGCTTACATGTATTAGGTGATAAAATGGTAGTAGCTGCAGCTATAAGGGAAGAAATTGAAGTCCCTGAAGGCGTCGAAGTTATAATTGAAAATAATGAGGTCACTGTAAAAGGACCTAATGGAGAAGACTCCAGAAAATTTACTTATCCTAATGTAAGTATTAAAAAAGAAGAAGATAATGTTGTATTAGAAACAGCATTTCCTAAAAAGAAAGATAAAGCAATGATTGGAACCACTAGAGCACACATCAACAATATGATTATCGGTGTTACAGACGGTTTTGAATATCATATGAAAATTGTATTTGCTCACTTTCCAATGACTGTAAAAGTCGAAAAAGATATCGTAAATATAGATAATTTCCTCGGGGAAAGACACCCAAGAACTGCTAAAATCGTAGGTAGTGCTAAAGTAGCAGTAAAAGGTGATGAGGTAACAATTACCGGTATCAATAAGGAACATGTTGGTCAAACCATGGCTAACTTAGAACAAGCAACTAAAATTAAAGGAAGAGATCCTAGAGTATTCCAAGATGGAATATACTTAACTAGCAAAGAATAATTGGTGATTATCATGGCTAATAAAAGATTTAAAAGACAAGAATATGCTCGTTATAAAAAACTTGGAATAAAATGGAGACGCCCTAGAGGTAAAACTAGTAAAATGAGAAGATATGAAGCAGGAAAACCAGACATGCCTGCTATCGGTTACAGAACCCCTAGAGCTATAAGGAATTTACATCCTTCTGGTTATAATGATGTTCTTGTTCACAATATGGGAGAATTAGAAGCTTTAAATCCAGAAACTGATGCTGCAAGAATCAGTGCTTCTATTGGTAAAAGGAAAAAACTCATGATGTTAGATAAAGCATCAGAGTTAGGAATTAAAGTTTTAAATAAAAATATTTAAATCATGAATTATGTTTATATGTTTTAATCAATTCCGGGGCTTATATGAATTGATATAAAACTGTTAAAGATAAAAATTAAGGGAGTTTAGATAATTTATCTAAATTTATCAGCTATGCTGAAATATGGAGGATTATATATATGAATCTTACAACTCAAAAAAGATTAGCTGCAAGCATTCTCAAAGTAGGGCTCAATCGTGTATGGATTGATCCTGAAAGAATGGAAGAAGTTTCCATGGCTATTACAAGAGAAGGAGTAAAGCAGTTAATTAATGATGGAGCTATTAAAGCAAAACCTCAAAAAGGTATTAGTAGCTACAGATCTAAAAAAATCGCAGAACAAAAGCAAAAAGGAAAAAGAAAAGGTGCAGGTAGTAGAAAAGGGGCTAAAAAAGCTCGTACTCCTAAGAAAAAACAATGGATGACTACAATTAGAGCTTTAAGAAAAGACCTTAAAGAAATGCGTGAAGATGAAATCATTGATGCTACCACTTACCGTAAATTGTATAAAATGGCAAAAGGTGGCGCTTTCAGAAGTAAATCTTACATGAGAAACTACGCACGTGACCATGATTTAATTAAAGGAGATGAGTAAACATGGCACATGGATCAAATTATAAAGTAGCATTTAGAAGAAGAAGAGAAGGAAAAACCGATTACGGTGCTAGAATTAAATTAATTGATTATGAAAAATCTCGTTTAGTTGTTAGAGTTTCTAACACTCAAGCTACTGTTCAAATTGTTGATTATAATCCAGAAGGAGACATCACAGTTGCATCTGCTGTAGGTAAACAATTAGCTAACTACGGTTACTTAGGAAATACCGGTAATATAACTGGTGTTTATTTAACTGGTTACCTTTGTGCTAAAAGGGCATTAGCTGCAGGAGTTGAATATGCAATTTTAGACATCGGTTTAAGATCTCCTATTAAAGGTTCTAAAGTATTTGCAGCTCTTAAAGGTGCTGTTGACGCAGGTTTAGAAGTTCCTCATGGTGACTTTATTTTCCCTGAAGATGAACGTATCAGAGGAGAACATATTGCAAATTATGCTGAATCTTTAGATGACGATGAAAAGAATAAAAAATTCTCAAAGTATTTAGAAAGAGGTTTAGAACCTACAGACTTACCTGAAAACTTTGATGAAACTATTAAGAATATTGATGAGGCAGAGGAATAACTATGAGTTTTAATATTGATGAATGGGAACCTAAAACTAAAATGGGTCAATTAGTTAAAGATGGAACCATTACTGATATCGATGAAATCTTTGAAAAAGGTCTTCCGATTATGGAATTAGAAATAGTTGATGCCTTAATTCCGGATTTAGAAGAAGAAGTAATGGATGTTAACTTAGTTCAAAGGATGCATAAATCTGGTAGAAAAGTTAATTTCAGAGTAATTGTTGCTGTAGGTAACAAAGATGGTTATGTTGGATTAGGTCAAGGTAAAGCTAAAGAGGTTGGACCTGCAATCAGAAAAGCAGTTGATAATGCTAAATACAATATTATTAAAGTAAGAAGAGGCTGTGGTGATTGGGGTTGTGTTTGTGGTAGAGAACACACTGTACCTTTCAAAGTACAGGGTAAAACCAGTAGTGTTAGTGTAAACTTAATGCCTGCACCTGCAGGAGTAGGTTTAGTAATTGGTGATGTAGGTAAAACCATTTTAAAACTTGCTGGTATTCACGATGTATGGTCTCAATCTTTTGGTCAAACCCAAACTACTGTTAACTTTGCTAATGCAGTATTTGATGCTTTGAAAACTTTAAGTGAAGTTAAAGCAAGTAAAGAAGACCTCAAGAAAATGGGAGTTAACTATTAATTGGTGATGATTATGTTTTTAGTTATTAGAGTTAGAGGAACAACTGGTGTCATTCAAAAAGTTGCTGACACTTTACATATGTTAAGACTTAACAGAATCAACCACGCAGTATTAGTTGAAGAAAATCCTAGTTTTGAAGGTATGCTTCAAAAGTCTAAGGATTACATTACCTGGGGCGAAATCGATGCTGAACTTTTAGCTCAAATTATTGCTAAAAGAGGTAGAATCGAAGGTAATAACAAAGTTACTGATGAATTTATAGCTGAAAATTCTGATTATAAAGATATTGCTGAATTATCTGAAGCTTTAATCAATTCAGAAGTTAAATTAGCTGATGTGGGAATTAAACCTGTATTCCGTTTACACCCTCCTAGAAAAGGATACGAAGATATCCGTTTATCCATTAACGAAGGTGGATCTTTAGGTTACAGGGGCGAAGAAATTAAAGATCTTGCAAAAAGAATGCTTTAAATAAGGTGTTTATTATGATTAGAACAAAACGTAAAATTAACAAACTTAGAGGTTCTAGATCCAACGGAGGAGGCTGTACTAAAAAACGTAGAGGTGCAGGTAACAAAGGTGGAAAAGGTAAAGCTGGAGCCGGAAAACAACACTGGACTTGGACTGTAATCCACGACCCAGACCATTTCGGTAAACATGGTTTTAAAAGACCTCAAAAAATGATTAAAAAAGTTAATTCAGTTAACTTAAGTTACTTAGAAGAAAAAGCTGATGATTTGATTGCTAGTGGAAAAGCATCCATGGATGGCGACGCAATCGTTATCGATGTAACCGAATTGGGTTATGATAAAGTTTTAGCAAAAGGTAAAATTTCTAAAACTTTCAAAATTTCCGCTCCAAAATTCTCAGCATCTGCTATTGAAAAAATTGAAGAAGTGGGAGGAGAAGCTATAGAATTATAGTTTTTCCATAATTTATATTTTAGAGGAATAAAATGTCATTACTCGAAGTATTGGAGCCAATATTTAAGTTCTTGCCTGAAGTAAAATCTCCTGTTCACAATGAAGATTTTAATGAGAAACTTAAATGGACGGGTCTTGTTTTGGTATTATATTACTTTTTGACTCAAATACCGTTATATGGATTAAGTTCTGCAGCTGTTGATCAATTCGCTGCTTTAAGGGCAGTTATGGCTGGAAATTTCGGTTCAATTCTTACTTTAGGAATTGGTCCTATTGTTACTGCATCTATTGTATTGCAATTATTAGTTGGATCTAATCTTTTGGATTTGGACCTTTCATCACATAAGGATAAGTCACACTTTCAAGCTACCCAAAAGCTATTATCTATTGTCTTTACAATGTTTGAAGCTGGAGTTTTAGTATTAACTGGTAACTTAGTACCAATCGATAATTCTTATCTTGGTGTATTATTCCTTCAACTTGTAATTGGTGCAGTGTTAGTAATTTATTTGGATGAAGTTGTTTCAAAATGGGGATTCGGTAGTGGTATTGGTTTATTCATTGCTGCTGGTGTATGTCAAGCTATTCTTGTAGGTAGTTTTAATTTCTTACCTGGAACAGATGGTTTAATGACCGGTGCAATTCCTGGATTTATACAATCCATTGCTATGGGAACCACTAATTTCTCACTGCTCATTCCATTGATTGCAACAATCTGTGTATTTGCAGTTGTTGTTTATGGTGAATCCATTCGTGTTGAAATTCCAATTTCCCACGGATCAGTCAGAGGTCACGGAAGAATCAGAGGTTCAGTTGGTAAATATCCATTGAAATTCGTTTATGCAAGTAACATGCCGGTTATTCTGACAAGTGCACTCTTGGTTAACGTTTCACTTTTTGCAAATGTTTTCCAGAAAATAGGATTCCCTATTTTAGGTACAATCGAAAACGGTAAAGCAGTAAGTGGTATCGCATGGTTATTGTCAACTCCAAACAATATAAAAATGTTTGTTACAGAACCATTCCATGTTTTGGTTTATGCAATATTCTTCTTATGTTGCTGTGTATTATTCTCATACCTTTGGGTTGAAATCAGTGGATTAAATGCTAAAAAAATCTCAGAACAACTTTATAATTCAGGCATTCAGATACCTGGTTTCAGAAGTAGTAAACGCCAATTATATAAAATTTTAAGGAAATATATTCCTGCACTTACCATTTTAAGTGGTTTGTATGTAGGTCTCATTGCATTCTTTGCAGATTTAACCGGTGCTTTAGGTGGAGGTACTGGTGTATTGCTTACTGTAGGTATCATACATAAGCTTTATGAGGAAATGGCAGAAGAACAATTAATGTCTTCAAATCCACTTCTCAGGAAATTTTTAGGAGGAGACTAATCTTCTCCATATTTTTTAATATGAGGGATTAAATTGAAATTAGTAGTATTAACAGGAATTCCAGGTTCAGGAAGTACCACTGTACTAGGCAAAGCTCTTGATGAAGTTGATTATGTACATTTAAACTATGGCGACATAATGACTGAACTTGCAATTGAGGAAAAACTTGTTGAAGATAGGGATGCTTTAAGGAAATTGCCTGCTGAAACTCAAAAAGAGATTCAAGCTAACGCTGCTAAAAGAATCAAAGAAAGATCTGAAGCGGAAAATGTTATTGTAGATACTCATTGTACTATCAATACTCCTTCCGGATTTTTACCAGGTCTTCCAGTTTGGGTTTTAGAACAATTACAGCCAGATTTATTAATTTTGGTTGAAGCAAATCCTGATGAGATTATCTATAGAAGAATGAATGATGATACTCGTTCTCGTGATGTTGAAAAAGCAAGTGATATTCAATTACATCAAGAAATGAATAGAGCTGCTTCTATGGCATATGCAACATTAACTGGAGCTACTGTTAAAATCATTGCAAATCATGATAATCATTTACCGCAAACCGTATCAAAATTGGTGGATGTTTTAAAATAGGTGAGTTAAATGACTGATATTTTCGGTATTGTATTAAATGCAATGAATGTTATATTCAATCCGATACTTGCATTGGATCCAAATCCACAGAATCCTGCTTTAACGGTATTGATTGTAGCATTTATCGTTTCATTAATTACAAATATTGCTAATAAATATTTGGTCGATCAAGATAAGGTTAATGAAAGCCAGAAAAGATCTAAAGAGCTTTCTTCAAGACTTAGGGAAGCTCAAAAGAAAGGGGATGGAAAAGAAATGGCTAAACTTCAAGCCGAACAAACTGAAATGCTTAAAGATCAGAATGCAGTCATGATGGAATCTTTCAAACCGATGATTGTTACCATGGTTCCGATTATTCTTATTTTCTTCTGGATGAGGGCTTCAAGTATCAGTAATTTGGTTTTAATTTTACCGGTTCCTGCTTATTGGCTTACTTTAACTCCATTCTGGCATTTCATTGGTCCAATTTTATATGGAGGAAAAGCTACTATTCCTTATGGTATTGGTTGGTTATTATGGTATATGATTTGTACCTTTGGTATGAGTCAGATATTAAGAAAATTCTTAGGATTTAAACAAGGGTTCTAAATAGGCCCTTGACCTTATATATTTATTAATGATGAAATAGATATATAATAGTATTCTATTTTGAATACGCTATTACACAATTATTAAATTTTTTATTAATATATTAATCAAGGTGATTAAATGCCTGCAAATAGGTTTAGATCAAGATCATATAAAAGAATGAGAAAAAACACTCCTGGTGGAGAAAATGTTTTAAGATATAAAAAGAAAAAACCATCTAAGCACGTTTGTGCTGAATGTGGTGCAGTCTTACATGGAGTTCCTCGTGGACGTCCATACGAAATTGGTAAACTTTCAAAAACCGCTAAAAGACCTAGCCGTCCATACGGTGGGTACTTATGTACTAAATGTATGCGTAAACTTTTCAAAGAAGAGGCTAGAAAATAATGATTATTACTATAGGTGGATTGGCCGGTACCGGAACAACAACTGCAGCAGAATTGCTTAGTGAAAAACTTGGCATTGATTATATCTCTGCAGGTTATGTCTTTAGACAAATGGCTAGCGAACATAACATGTCTGTTCTCGAATTTGGTGAATTTGCTGAAGGTAATGATGATATTGATAAAGAGATTGACAAAAGACAAGCTGAACTGGCTAAATCTGCAGATAATTTAATAGTTGAAGGCAGGTTATCTGCTTACTTTGTTGAAGCTGATTTAAAACTTTGGTTAGTCACTCCCTTTGATGTCCGTTCTAAAAGAATAGCTGATAGGGAATCAAAATCTGTAGATGTAGCATCCGAGGAGATTATTGCTCGTGAAAAAAGTGAAGCTTTGAGATATATGGATATCCATAATATTGATATTTCAAATATGGATATTTACGATTTGATTATTAATACTGATACATTCAATCCTGAAGAAGTATCAGAAATCATTTTAACAACATTAAAGGTGATATAATGGCATCAATTGAAGTAGGAAGAGTATGTGTTAAAACTGCTGGAAGAGAAGCTGGTGAAAAATGTGCAATCGTTGAAATCATTGACGAAAACTTCGTAGAAGTTATCGGAGAAGCTGTTAAAAACAGAAGATGTAATATTGCTCACTTAGAACCAACTGAAGAAACTATCGATGTTTCTGGCGACGTTGACTCTATCAAAGCAGCTTTAGCTGATTTATAAGATGAATAATTTATTTTATTCATTAATTTTTACTATTTTTATACTATTTTTTTTAATTAAGGTTTGATTCATGAAAACTAATTTAATAACAAAATCCAAATCAATTACAAATCCGGAATATGGATGTAAACCCGAAGAAAGGGAAATTGCTGATTATATTTCTAAAGGTGTTATTAATTTGGATAAACCTTCAGGACCAACATCTCATGAAGTCGACTCATGGGTAAAACGAATTTTAAAATTGGATAAAACAGGTCATGGAGGAACTCTTGATCCGAAGGTTACTGGAGTTTTGCCTGTCGGTTTGGCTGATGCAACCCGTGCAATACAGCTATTGCTGACTGCTCCAAAGGAATATGTGTGCTTATTAACATTTCATTCAGATGTGGATGAAAGTGAAATTCGTCGTGTCTTTGAAGAGTTCACAGGTAAGATATTTCAATTGCCGCCGGTCAAATCTGCAGTTAAACGTGAATTAAGGACACGTAATGTTTATTATTCTACAATTTATGAAATAAAAGGCCGTGACGTATTGTTCAGAATAGGCTGTGAAGCAGGAACTTATGTCCGGACATATTGTCACAATATCGGTGAAGCATTGGGTGTTGGAGCCCATATGGCCGAACTTAGAAGAACGCAGGTCGGTTCTTTTCGTGAACGCGAAAATCTGGTTACCCTGCAGGATGTAACTGACGCATATCATTTTTGGATAGAAGACGGCGACGAATCATTTTTGCGTGAAGCCATAATGCCTATGGAAAGGGCAGCAGATTATTTGCCGAAAGTTATAATTAAGGACTCAGCAGTGGATGCAATATGTCATGGGGCAGACCTTGCAAGTGGTGGTGTTGCATATTTATCTGATGATATTAAAAAAGGTGACATTGTAGCTATTGAAACCTTGAAAGGTGAACTTGTAGGTGCAGGTAATTCATTGTTTTTTGCTGATGAAATCTTAGCTGCTGAAGGTGGTTTTGTGGTTAATGTCTCCAAAGTGTTCATGAAACCAGATGTGTATCCAAAGCTTTGGAAGTAGGATTTTAGGGTTTCGGATTTTAACTGTTTTTAATCGATTTTTGCTTTATTTATTTTAGATGAATTCATTTATTATTTATTTTAATTAACCCTTTCTTTGTTTTTGTGGTGTTTTTTGCATTAATCATGGTGTGGTGTATTGTTCATTACGTTAATCAATAAAAAATGGATAATGGAAAAGCTAGAAAGCTCCTCCACCACCTCCGCCGGAACCGCCTCCGATTCCACCAAAGCCTCCGCCATCTGATGAGGGGTTTGCTGCAGACACTCCAGTGTTAAGTGCACTGTCAAGCATTATCAGACCTGAGTATGAGTGGAATCTGTATAGGTCACTGTAGTAATAGTCATCTTCATATACATTAGGCTTATAGAGTTTCATGGATTCGTAAACCTCATCGGCTACTCCAAGAGCGGTTCCATAAACCAGGTACTTGTTCCAGATAACTATTGATTCCGGAGGGTGTTCTTTAATTAAACTGTTGTCCTTTAAAAACTTCTTAAAGTTTGTCCATTTGAGATAGTAGATACGGCCTTCAGGAGTCCATTGGCCAAAAATATCTTCAGGAATAAATGAAATTGCTATTGAAACTATGCCTAAAAATACTGCTGCGATAAGTGAGTACATTGCTGCAGGATGGTCTGAAAATGAACCCATAAGGAACAATGCTGCTGCAAAAACCAGACCTACAATGGTAAATCCTGAGGAAAGTGTTGTTCCGGTATCGTTGAAGTATCCTGATATTTTGTCTTCACCTATACGGTCATTTTTAACGATAGCTTTCCATTCGTCGAATTTTTTGACAAATAATTTTCCGTTATGTTCATTATTCAGTTTGGAAGATAATCTGGATACATTAAGTCTATTGTCATATGCAAATGTATTCAATAATTCAAATACCTTTTTTTCGTCTGCGGACAATTCTGAATATTTGCTTTCGTCAAATTCCAAAATCAAATCTGAAGTATGTTCTGCCTCTTCAATGATAATTTTGAATACTTTCCGGTCGATTAAATCCATGATTGTAGCTTCAAAACCTTTCATATCAGGTTTTCCAATATCGCTTCGATTCATCAATGCATTGACAACAGCCGGCGAATCATCTGTCGGCAGTTCCCGTTCATATATTCCATTATAATCCACTTTAGGTTCTCTTCCGTATTTCAGATAAACAAGAATCAATGACAATGGGGAGATTACACAGATTGCAGAGAGCATTTTAAATACATTTCCCCAAAAACTTGTTGATCCCTTATAATCCGCTTGCTTTTGCATGATTTGATCTTTACCGTCACTGTTTACATGCTTTGCATATGATGCGTTTGTAAAGTCACCTAAAGGCATCAGCACCTGCAATTCGTAAAATTTATCTTTTGGAATATTCTTTGTTACAACATTTATCGTGTTTCCGCTAATGGAATCACTTAAATTGTAATATTCTGGATTTAAATAATAGATAATATCTTTATCTCCAGGCAAATGGATATTTGCCGTTAATCTTTCAACATTGGTATCCCAATCTTCACCCCATAGCTTGTATTGAAGTGACCCGACATCATTGAACAATGTAACGACGTTTTTCATGTCATAGGAATAGGTAACCTTCACGTTCTGGTCATGGATTTTCTGGGTATGTGCTTCATCGGCCCATAAATAAACTTTGATATGTTTTTTGCCATTGTCATCAGATACCTCATAGTTTCCATAGGCGCCTTCAAGGCTGACTTCCAGATTTTCGATACTCTCGCCGTCCTTTAGAGGAATATCTCGATAAACCCCATTGAAGGTGCCGTCAAAAGAATATGTGTAACTTTCATTTACATGAAGCAGCCCGTCCTCATGGACAGTCAAATCGATTAGTGCATCAATGATGCTGTAATCCCTGTCCTCAGCATATGTGGTGTTAACTGCAGACAATAATATTAATGACAATACTATTATCCCAGCTATCTTTTTATGATTCATGTTGCACCATTAAAATTCGACTTGAGGAACTTCGCGGGATGCCACATCAGCTTCGAAGAACTCTTCTTCTTTAAAGCCAAAGAGTTTTGCAAGCATGTTTGATGGGAATTGCTGACATGCATTGTTATACATTAAGACGGTATCATTATAGAATTGTCTTGAATAGGAAATTTTATCCTCAGTTTCACTTAACTGTTCCTGTAATTGTTGGAAATTGCTGTTGGCTTTTAAGTCAGGATAATTTTCAGCAACAGCAAACAATGTTTTCAAAGCACTGGTCAATTGGTTGTTTGCTTCACTGGTTTCCTTAATGTCTGATGCATTCATGACATTGCTTCTGGCTTTTGTAACTTCTTCTAAAACACCTTTTTCATGGGCAGCATAACCTTTTACGGTTTCTACCAGATTAGGTATCAAATCATTTCTTCTTTTAAGTTGAACGTCAATTTGCGCAAAAGAGTTTTTAACTCTGTTTCTTAAGCTAACCAATCGATTATACATGTGTACGACTGTAGCAATAAGAAATACTAAAATTAAAATTACTACAATGATAAAAATTAAACTCATTATATCACCTTACTAATATTTATTAACAAGAGTTACTAAAATATTTTTGTTATGTTGGAAGTGAAAAATCCAGTTTATTTTTTTTTAATATTTTGGATTTTTGCCTAAAATCCTATTTTAAACAATACCTTTATATACTTTAATTATTAGATATTATTATATCATATTATTTAGTATAATATGTGTGCAAGTATTTTTTTATAGCTAGTTGTGCCGAGATAGTCTAGCCTGGTAAGGCGCGAGACTGGAAATCTCGTGGGCGTTTTGCCCTCCTGGGTTCAAATCCCAGTCTCGGCGCTTATTAGTTTTTAACACTATTTTTTAATTTAATTAAGATATTGTTAAACTGATATTTTTTTGCACTCTTAGTTAATTTTGACTAAGTTTATAATTGTTGAAAGAACTGTGTTTTGAAAAGTTCAAAACATTCGAATCTATTATTTTACGTCTCGTAGGTTCGCTCTATAAATGGAGGTTATTTAATGGAAGACGAATTTAAGCACTTAGTGCGTATTTCTAGAAAGGATGTAGATGGTAATAAGACCATCGAACACGCTTTAACTGATATTAAAGGCGTAGGTTTATCTTTATCTAAAACTATGTGCCGTGTTTTAGACTTAGATTTGAACTCTAAAATCGGATACATTGCTGATGAAGATGTCGCAAAAATTGAGAGCATTATAGAAGATCCTAAATCATTTGACATTCCATCATGGATGTTAAATCGTAGGGAAGACTATGAAACTGGTGAAGACATTCACTTAATCGAATCTGATCTTGACATGACTTTAAGGGATGATTTGAACAGAATGAAAAAGACCAGAAGTTACAAAGGAAGAAGACATGAAGTTGGTTTACCTGTCAGAGGTCAAAGAACCAAATCTACTTTCAGAAAAAGTGCTACAGTTGGTGTAAGACGTTCATAAGCATAAACGCTATTTTTAATATAATTATTATTTAGATAAGGAGATGTTTTAATGGGTCAACCAAGAAAATCAAGGAAAAAGTATAATACACCACCACATCCTTGGAATGCAGAAAGAATTAAAGATGAAAACAAATTAATGACTAAATACGGCTTAAAAAACAAAAAAGAAATTTGGAAAGCTGACACATTAGTTAGAAGATATCGTAGGGAAGCAAGATACTTACTCGGTTTTTCAACTGATCAAATGCAAGAAGAAAAATTAGAATTATTAGGACACTTAGCTAGAACCGGTGTTTTGCCAGAAGGTGCTGCTCTTGAAGAAATCTTAGATTTAAATGTTGAAGATATCTTAAGAAGAAGATTACAAACTATTGTATACAGAAAAGGTTTAGCTCGTACTCCTAAAGAAGCAAGAATGTTTGTTGTACACGGACACATAGCTTTAGATGGTAAAAAAATCAACTCACCAAGTTATGTTGTGTTAAAAGGTCAAGAAGAAGAAATCGGATTCTACCGTTCTTCACCTGTAGCAAAACAAATTGAAGAGTACAACAATAATAAGGATAATAAAGCTAATACAGAGGAATAAAGGGTGTAACTATGGCAAAAGATGAAAAATGGGGTATAGCTAATATTTACTCATCATTCAACAACACTATTATTACTGTAACAGATATTACTGGTGCTGAAACTATTTCCCAATGGTCTGGTGGAAAAGTTGTTCGTGCAGACAGACAACAAGCTTCACCTTTCGCAGCTATGGCTGCAGCAACCAGAATAGCTGATGATGCTAAAGAAAAAGGATTTGTAGGATTGCATATTAAAGTAAGAGCTCCTGGTGGAAACGGACCTAGAAGTCCAGGACCTGGTGCACAAGCTACTATTCGTGCTTTAGCAAGAGCTGGAATTAAAATAGG
>JAFZMD010000007.1 GCA_017553445.1 Methanobrevibacter sp.
CCATGGAATCATTTTTGTTGCTGGCTTTTCGTAGTAATTCACGATATTCTTTGCTGGTTTTGAATTTTATTAATCCCAGTTTAGCCAGTTTGATTTGTTCGAATCCATAGCTGTTTTTGTGAATTCTTACATTGTTGTTATTGTTAATTATTCTGAAATTGTCTTTTGCATTTCTCTTGTGTTTAAATACAGGATAATTTGACTTTAAATTAGGATCATGAAATCTTTTGAATGATTGTATGAGATTTCTTTGTGACTGTTGGCGACTGCTTGATTCTGCTTTTTCTAAAAATGAATATTCTCTACGTAACATCTTTAAAAGTACATTACAAGAATAGTCGTTAACAATAACCTTATCACTATAACCATATTGCCTTAATAACGATTTAATATAATTTATTAATGCCAATTCATGATTATATATAAACCTGAAAATTCCTATATTGGACTCGATTTTGTTAATACTAACAATCTTATCCCCTTTATCATTCTTATTCGCTATTGACGGATAAATCCTAACTTCAATATTCTGATTAACAACTTTCATCAATTTTACCACCAATTAACAACCCAAAAAACTATATAATATAATATAAACCCCACCCATATATAAAAAAATAGCAAGAGAGCATTTGACAAGTAATATTGCGACAATTTATTATTATAAAAAAAATCACAACAAAAAAAGAGTATACTGAAAGAATAAACACACATCAAATTACATAGGAATGGCTTATTTAAAAAAATAACTACTGAAAACTAGTTAAAATAAAAGTACCCCTAAACTTTGCGATTCATCCCCAACTTTGAGAAGTTGGGGTATTCTCGCTAAATTATGATAAATGCTGATGTGAAAAAAATAAAAAAAAGTAGAGGTTAAATGATTTAACCCCTATGAAGTGATGGTTACCTTGTTTGCAATGTTTGCTCCATTATATGATGAAGTAATGATATACTCACCTGCAATCAGGTTGATGTTGAGTTTAGCCACACCATCACTTTCAGTTGAGCGGTGATACATTACACCGTTGATGTTGAATGTGACTTCAGTGTTAGCTAAAGGTTTTCCCTGTCCATCAACAAGTTTTACAGTAAATGGAGTTTGATCGCCGTATTTTTTAGTCAAGTCTTGCGCAGAAAGCACAGGAAGTACTTTAATATTGTTTGATACTTTATATCCTTTATACTCTGCAGTGATGATATAGTCACTAGGAGGCAAGTTCAAGTTAAGCCTTGCAACACCATTGGCATCTGTTTTACGTTCATAAAAGATACCGTTGATGTTGAAAGTGACAACCTCGCCTGCACCGGCAACCATACCGTTTTGTTTAGTTACTTTAACAGTGTAACCGCTGCCATTTTTATAATACATTTCCAAATCATTATTTTCAGTCAATAATGGAAGAACTGTAATATTGGTGGCTATTTTCTCATGAGTATCTGTTCTCTCAGCAGTGATTATATATTCGCCCGGATTAAGATTAATAGCTAACTTGGCTACTCCAAGAGAATCGGTGGTACGGTGATATATTACACCATTAATGTTTAAATCGATGTCAAGATTGGCTACAGGTTTAAGATTCTGATTGACCTCAACAACATATTTTAAATCGTTTTTATACATTTTCACAAGGTCGCCTGCAAATAATGTTGGACTGATTATGACAATGCAATTTGCACTGGAAGGTTTATATACTGAGTTTCCATCGAATTTAAAGCTTGCAGTATAATTTCCAGATGCTAAGCCTAAAGCGGATGAAACCTGACCATTAGCATCAGTTGTTCTGTTACGTGTAACTCCATTGATAGTTACTGAAACATTAACACCAGATAAAGCTTTTCCATTCGCATCAGTTAAAGTTGCAACAAGTCTTGTTCCGTCCTTACAATACATGAATACATTCTTAGCTTCTATTTTAGTGGATATTCTTGAAGGGTCAGTGACTTCAAGTGAACCTTGGCCTATTGCCTGATTATAGTTGATGCTTGAAGCAACCGTTGCAAAGATAGTATAGCTGCCTTCTTCAAGAGTGGACGGGATTTTACTTTTAAGAACTGCCTTACCGTCTGCATCGGTTTTTACAGACCCGATAAAGAGTGCATTTCTTGCAAATTTAACTTCAACATTTGAAACAGGCTGATTGCTGGAATCCAATACAATTGCTGTGAACTGTGCGTTATCGCCGGAATTTGCAGTGACATTGTCAACACTGACAGTTACATTATCCTTAACGATTTCCAAAGTGGAAGTCACATGAGCCGGTTTAAAGTTATCTTTAGTCAGGCTGGCTGTAATGATGTATATTCCAACATTATAATTGCCGTTTAACTGATATGACAATTGAGCAGTTCCATTTTCGACAACAGCGCTACCCATGATTGTATTTACTAATCTGAATTGTACATTGGCGCCGTCAGCAATATCATCGACTTTAACGGTTACGACAATATTTGATTTGTATGGGGCAGTTATTTTATCCATTGCCAAATCATCAAAAGTGTATCCGTAATTGTCATGTACGGTATTTGATGCTGAATTTCTGACCTCTTTATCACCAGATCCGTTTTCACCCTTAAGATAGTTGTAGATAACAGTATTTCCTTTTGAATCGGCAGAAAAGTCAACAGGATAACCTAATTCAGTTGTGATATTATTTGAATCTATCAAGTTTCCTTTTGACGCGCCTTCAATATAAATACCTGAATTTGATGCTTTAATGACATCACGGCTGACAGTCACATTAGGGTTACTGCCTTTGGAAGTAATGAGATTTCCCCGAATTACATTATTATTTGTGTTTGTGCCTGCAAAGCCTGAAACAAGTTTTCCCAAACCGAATATGTCATTGCCTTCAATCACATTGTCATCAGATTTATATGCTTCAATACCATAGGAGACATCAGAATCCATAAGAATTAAATTATCCATTATTGTTGAGTTTAGAGAACTTTCAAGGTTTACACCATAGCTTACGTTATCGGAAGTTACAGTAATGTTATTTGCTAAAGCTTTAGTTCCGTTACAGGCAGGACCAAATATCAATCCTTCAGCCATGTAATAACCTCTCACATAAATCTCATTGGCTATGAAAGTGTTGTTTAAGGCTGTTGTTCCGGATCCTCCGGTCGGATGTGCAATAGCTCCAGCACCATATAACATATTATCATAACCTTCCACAAGAATATTGTTGTTGGAAATTACGTTATTGTCACAATCATAGTAGAAATCAATACCCACAAGTGAATTGGTTGAGTTTGCAATGTTTGGCTCGTCGACAAGGGAAGTTACATGAACATCATTTCCGTCCACAGTATTGTTGGATGATTTAATCATTAAAATACCGTAGGTTCTCAACAATTCAGGAACGATATTGGTTCCGTCAAGACAGTGTTCCCTTACGACATCTCCCAGGCATATGCACTTGCCGATACATATTTCGGAAGCGTTACCGTTTATGTCTCTTGGGTCTTCATATGGATGGATTTCTCCAGTACCTATACAGTTGACTGTATTGTCCTTGAATTCACATTCTTCAGCACCATATCCAAGAAGAGTGTATGTCAGTGCCTCACCGTGGGAAGTCAGGTTATTTTTTTCAACATAAACTTTTGAAGACCGGTAAATGTAGATTGTATATGCTGATGTAGGGTCATATACAGTGATGTCGTTGTTTAGGATTTTAATCACTTTAGTGTCAGCTACAAAAATACCCCATGCGTTATGGGAGGTGTTCTTATTGATAATAGTTAAATTTTCAATCCATACTGAATCGGATGTGACACAGATGGTTGAATTTATAAATACTGGATTTTCACCGGTCAATTTGACACTGCTTGAAACAAGAATCTGTTTGCTGTCAAATGTTCCGTTGAAGTTCAGGATATCTCCGTCATGAACAAAATCATTTTTTAAATTTCCGTCGCTGTCAATGAAATTGTGATAATTTGCCGGAGTGATGTAATGGGTTGTTCCGTTGAAGTAGAAATCAGGTACGGATGGGTCAACTTCACCGTTAGGGTTTAGAATCTTACCTGTACCCATGTTTTTTTCAATTACCCATGTGTCCTTGTCCGCATCAGCGGCATTGATTATGTATTTGTTTGAAGTTGTAATGTTGTTGTTTGTTATTGTAATATCTGAAGGATATTTGGTTTTGGATGATTTTGAAAGAAGAACTCCAATACCGCTTCCGGAAACTATTGTGTTTCTGTCCACTACAATACCTTCATATTTTCCTTGCTGGAAAACTGCAGCACTTGAAGCTGTGTAGATTTCATTGGCGATGATTTGAACGCCGTCGCCTGATGCTTCAACTGCATGGCCTTTTGATGCGTTGATGAAGTTATTTTCAACAACTGAATCAGAACCTACAGAAACGCCTGAACCTACAAAATATCCGGTTATGGTATTGTCCTTAACTGTTGCGTTTGCTGCAAGGGCTATACCATAGTCTCCTCCGGAGAACTCCATGGAACTGAAATCCAGACCATTGACATAAATTGTATTGTTTATTACCTTATTATATGGGAAATTTGAAGATGAAACTCCTCTGTATGCACCATAAATCTTATTTGACTCGACAGTATTGTTTCCGCCCATCAATTGAACTCCGTAAGCCCATGAAGTGACGTTGACCATGTACTGGATAGTATTATATCTGATTATATTGTTGTATGATTCTCCGCCTTTAAACTCTCCGCCTGCGTAAGAGGAAAGGTATAATGCGTTTGCATCATCGGATTTGATGTCATTGTTTTCGATGATATTGTTGTTGGATCTTCCAAGCAATATTACGGATGTTGACCTTGTACCGTGACCGTAATCTGCACCTTTACACTGTACGGTGTTATCATGAACATGATTGTAGTCAGCACCTTCAATCAGGGTAATTGCATAGGATGACTTGCCCTGATTTACAATATCGTTTCCATAGATTTCACAGTTATCTGCACCCAAAAGGTATATTCCCTGATGCAAATCTTCGGTATTTCTAATTTTCAAATCATGAACTGCACTTCCGGAAGCACCTGAGGTAAGCTTTACGATACCGTTTGAAATAGTGACTCCAGAACCTGCAACAGTAATATTCTTATTAATTATAAAGTCTTTTCCTGAGAATTCTCCGCTTAGAGTTAAAGTGTCGCCTGCATTAACCTTAGAACCGATCAGTTCACCGGAACCTGAGAAATAGCTGTTATAGTTGGATGGCGTTACACTATATTCGGAAGCGGTTAAAATCCCATCTCCTTGAGAAATCTCATCGGCAGATAAGGTTTCATTAAAGTCATCAGCTGCACTGACAGCACCCAATGAAACGATTAAAAGCACGAATAAGATTAAAACCATGTTTAATTTCTTAATCACATAAATCACATCATAAACTAATTAAAATACATTTGACTAAAAAATGCATTATAAGTTTATTTATGTAATTAAACAATATATAAAAATTTCTAAAAAAAAAGAAGGATGATTTTAATAATCATCATCAAAATCATTTTTATTTCTAACATAACCTACCATGAATAGTGCAACCAATGCAATGACTGCAATAATTACAAAGACAGGCATGCTTGACTCAGCGCTTACAGATTTCGCAGGAGAACTCTTGGAGATATCGTAAGCATTTGAATCACTTGCTTGGGAAGCATCTTCACCGGCCTGGCTGGAAGCGGAATCGCTTGACTGGGAAGAAGAAGCTGAACTTGCATCACTTGAAGAAGTTGAAGGCTGTGCACCCACTGCGGTTTCGCCGCCGACAGAACCTGAAGCATCCCCATTGTTTTCAGAAGTTCCATTAACCAAAACCTTTTCTGATGAAGGATTGGAATCACTTTTACCGTCACCGTCAACTGGAGCATCATCCGCCACATATAACGGATCAGTTAAAGTAGCCTGAGCCAAAATATCTGCATATTGGGCTTTTTCCTGCGGTGAAAGGGAACTTGCCTGAATGATTTTCATGTTGAAGTCCAGATTCTTACAGGTGTGGTGACAGCATGCAACACCATAAGTTGTGGCCATCTGAATAATGTTGTTGGCCAATTCCTGAACCTGTTTGGTGTCGCCGTCCCATACGCCCTGATCGTTTAGATAAAACATCCAAGCAGCCATACTTTGCCATGCGGCAGCCTGTGCAGTGGACTGGACAGTACCTGTCAGACCGTTATAATTTCTTGCAATCTGATTACCCAATTCAGAGTTCAATTTGCCTCCGCTTAAAATCAATCCTCCATAGAGGTTTTCCATGTTTTTGGCATAGGAAAGGGAACCCGCCTGGGAATTGACAAGAGGATTATAGTAATTAGGATTTAGAATCATGCTTCTAATCTCATAATCCAGCTCCTCTTCATAAGTTCTGGCTACATAATTGTTCTGATTCCTGATGTCAACAAATGAAGTGTCAGGGCTTGCGCCAAGCGTGCGTGCAGCGTTATATAATCCGCCGAACCAGTCATAATAATCATCGGAATCTATGAATCTCCATGTACTGTCGAAGTTTTGAGTAATCAAATCCACCTGTGAGAGTAATGTTTTATAGTTTTCCTTTTGTGGAGTGACAACGATGTTTCCGTTTGAATCCATGCTCCAAGCAAATGAAACCTTGTCAAGATAAATGCTTGATGCCTCTTCATTTACCGTTTCGATGTTCCAGTCATTTGTGCTTGGAATGAAATTACTCATACCCGTACCTTCAAGAACAGCACCCGGAAGACCGTATAATCTGTCCTTGATTCCTGTCTGATTATAATGGAGCTTGACATAATTCTCGTCAAAGCTTTCGCCTTCTGCGTTAAGTGAAAGGTCCACTCCTGTAAGAAGCCATGTCAGCCAGTCCTTATTGCTGGTAACGATACTTGCAAATACGTCAATTCTAGGCCTGTTTACAACACTGCCGTTATGCAGCTGGACGGTCAAGTCCTCCAATGGAAGCATTTCCACGCCGATGACCTTGCCGTTTTCAGCCCATACAGGCCTGCATCCGAGGAAGTATAAAAATTCCGCAATACCGATACCCTCTGTTCTTGATATTTCAGTACCCCAGAGAATCAGTGCAGTCAATTTTGGCCATTCACCATGCTCTTCCATATAATCAGCCAAAAGCAAATCAACAATTTTTACTGCTGAGGCATAAGCTGATTTGGACGGCATTTTCGTTGAATCTGACGCATAACCGTCATAACCTGTAGGAATGGAATCCCCATAGGAAGGATCTGCAAAGAGTCCCGCAGCCAGATAATCCCCTTCAAGGGCTTTAATCATGGCCGCCCATTCATTGTTGTTTTCGATGTTTAGAATGACGCTGGCCGCATAAAGCGTATCGTTGTAGAGAGCTGAACCTTCAGGAATGTTATATTCCTCATTCAAAGCCTTGACGGATGTTCCGCAAACCAAAGCGGTAACATATTCCTTAATGAATGAAGTTACGACCGCTTCAACAGAAGCGTACTTCTCGACATGGCGAATATCGTCATAGAAACTCATGTTTTCCAAATCAGGATAGAAATGAGCCAAAATATGATTATATATTCTGGTCTGGGAAGTCGTAACCGTGATTACCTCTTCAATAAGCTCATAGCCCGTTAAAACCTTTCCAAGGTGGTGAAGACCATATGTATAGAAATCATCCTGCATACTGTCAAGGTATGCGTGAAGCTCATCAAGATAATCATCAAACTTCTGATTGGACTCATTGAATGTGGAAAATCCTAAAGTCGGAGCCAGCTCAATGATTAATGCCTTATACTCTTCAGCGTTTGTGGTTACGTTAAGCTTTACCTGATCCTTGTAATGGGAAATGTAGTCTGACAATATTGAATAGTTTCCATACAGGTCGGATGAAACCATAGCAGGAGTCATGTGAGTAATCATCAATGGAGCGATTCTGTCACGGGCAACCATTGCTTCACCAGGGTTGGATACGATATACGGATAGACAGTAGGAGTCAAAGTCAGCTCGAAAGCCCAGTCTCCTTCCATTACACCGATATTTCTTCCAGGAAGCCATTCAAGGGTTCCGTGAGTACCCATATTGATTAGGGCATCAGCGCCTATGACCTGATCCAGCCATTCATAAAATGCTACATACTGCTGATGAGGAGGCAGGCTTAAATCGTGGTAATTTTGAACCTCTTCCCATCCCCTTGAAGGCTGGAAAGTCACAAATACGTTTCCGAACCATAAGCCCGGAATTACAATATAGGTATCGTTATAGACCATGATGTCCCCAAGTCCATCGCCCCAGCGGTTAATCATCCATTCATATAAATCCGGATTGATGTTTGCAGTCAAGCTATAGAACTGATTCAAGTCAATCAGCTGGTTATGTGCCATAAGCTCATCGAAGTGCTCTTCCACATACTGGTTGAGCAAACCCTGTGCCCAGGTACCCTTGTTACCGAAATGAACTATCAGTTCAGTCAGGTTGTATAGGGAAGGAATATCAGAAACGTTTCCGATATCGAAGCCCGCTTCACCCAACTGGAAAATCAAATCATAGGTACTTTGGAATACATCCAGGTATGACGCACCGATTTCCGCTTTTCCCGGAGGATAGTTGTATAATATAATGGAGACAACCTTGTTGGCATTATCCATTTCCTTCAGCTCTGCCCACTGGTTTGCGAGTTTGACCATCTTGTCAACGCCTGACTGTATGACATGGGATTTTCCCATACCGTCAACATATGACAGGACAATAGGGCCGTATACACCTTCGAAACTTGGATATGTTACTGAAAAGGTCCATTCTATCTGCGGACCGAGCTCATTGAGATAACTTGTCTCGGAAATGTCATAAACCCCTTTCAATACCGCAAGATTGATGTCTTCTAAATCACCCAAAGCAGAACCGTTTGCATAATTTAAAGACCAACTATAAAGTGACGTAATGGCTGAAATACCGACTGTTGACATATTATTGATCTTATTTAAGATTGAAGACATGGACGGAACGGTGCCCGTTTTAAATACGTTAAAAGCTGCCCTTCCGTTAGCTTCATATGTCTTGATTAAGGAATCAACCACACTACCACCAGCATAGTAGGTAGCGATAGCTATGAACGGTTTGTCATAAGCGATATTAGCGACATAATCTTTTTCGAATTTTTTGAAAAGAACTGTAGGGTCCAAAGTGTTTTCGAGCCAGTTAGGATAATCGACAACCATCCAGTTAAGACTTCCATGTCCGTCTGCATCATAACCAGGATTGTTCCTAATCCAATCGTTTATTACCTGACCTTCAGGAACAACTGTGTAGATTCCCAAATCAGGATGGTAAAAACCGCATTCAGGACTCATTTCAGGAGCATTATTTACATCCAATGTCGGATCGCCATATTTTGAAGGATTGATTAAGTAACAAACATATTTAAGATAGTTTTCCATGTTTTTAGTTAAAACCTGAGAATTGTCAATATCCTCTGCCTGGAAATAAGAACCTATATAAGTATTTTCCATAGTGTGGAAAGTATTGTTCGCTTCGCTTGCACCTGTAATGTGAATTCCGGTTGCATTAAGGATACTGTCTGAATAGATACCGAATGTATAGGCCATATTATAGTTGATGTTGGCCGGACAGTTTTCAAGAATCTCTTTCAGGTATTCACCGGTTACCTTATTGTAAGAACCTTCACTGAACATGTCAAGGTGTACGAAGTTTGCATATTCAAACAGCCATTCTCGCGTTACGTCAAAGCTTGTAGTACTTATATAAGCAACCCTTTTTGACATTTCCATAAGCAAATCAACTTTTTCGTTATGTGAATCATAATCAACCAGCAACAGTATATCAGGAATGAACATATAATCGATAGCTTGGGTATTCTCGGTTGACAAATCCACATTTTGTCTGTATGATTCATAAGTGGAATATTTAATCTCAACATCATATTTTGCTGAGTTTAAATTAGAAATGACAACATTACCCTCACTATTTGTTGATCCTGAAAATACCAAATTGTTAGATGAATCGTACACTGAAACGCTTGCATTGGCCAGATTCACACCGTCTTCCGTCCAGGTATTATTTTGAGCCACGAAAGAGTCGCTTACATGAACAGAAATCGAATTGGAGGCACCCAATGTGTCCGGAGAATCTGCACCGGCAGCAAGTAAAGTTGAATTATCCTCGGCAGAAATTGCGTTTATCGACAGCAAAAGCATGACCGATATTATTAGAACAAACAACGACTTATAACCTAACTTTTTGATATTTTCACCTCCATTTAAACCAATTATAAAATCATAGCATCATTAAAAAAAATCCACTATAAATGTAATTTATTAATTACATTATATATATAATTAAGTAAAGATAAATTAAAATTGACCTTTTTGTCCAATATACTTGCAAGAGATGAATATTCGAATGAGAATAAAAAAATTAAATAATCAAAAAGTATAACAATAATACAATAAGAACCATGCCATTTGAAATAACATATTATATAATTTCCAGCTTAAGAATTGCATGACCATAATATATTATTCAAAATGCCCTACCAGAACCATTGTCTAGACTAGTCAAAAATTATGGAAATATATAGTTAAGGAGGAGATTAAAAATGTCAAAAATACATATAAGACCAATAGAAGAAGAATTAAGAGATGCAATAATCGATGGAGAAATAACAAGAGCAGAAGAAAGAGGAAAAGAAATAGGGGAAGAAATGGGAAGAGAAATATTTGCAAAAATAGTAGAAGAGATAGGAAGAGAAAGGGGAAAAGAAATAGGTGAAGCAATAGGAAAAGAAATTGGAAGAGAAATAGGGAGAAAAATAGCTGGAGAAAAAATAAGATTAAAATAATGAATATTCATCTAATTTTAATTCTATACCCTACTTTACAGATAGCCTGAGTCATTGTTTCCCTAGGAAAATACACACACCATGATCCCAGTTTGAATAGAATCATGGTTAGAAGAACCAATATTGTTGAAGTAAGCATTACGCTATAAAAACCAAATGCAAATTGTGAAACCCATGGCGCTATAACCTCACCATGATATGCCCAATTCTACAATACACCGTCTGACAATCGAATCATCCTTCTTCTAAACAGCATCCATATTCCACCGACAACGAATCCCCCAATCGCAAAGATTATGAAATATTCCTGAAGACTTACAATCGGAATGATGTTGAAAAGCATTGTTGAAGTGTCGTTCGGAAATGCTGACGCACATGCCCCTGCAATCACTGAGGCGATGCTGAATGTGACATAATATATCCCAATCATGGAAGAGACATATTTTTCAGGAGCCAATTTCGTTATTGCACTTAAAGTGACCGGCATTGTGAGCAATTCAGAATTGACCAGACAGAAGTTGAACAGAAACACCCAGACCATGTTCAGTTTCATGCCGCTTCCCACAGTGCCCATGGCCGCAAACAGGACGGAATATGCGAGTCCCAAAAACAACAGGCCGATACCTATTTTAGTAATTGATGATAAATCCCTTGAATTGAATATTCTTATGTAGACCGGAGTCAGAAATATTATGAACAGCGGATTCAGGGACAGATAAAATGAAGGAGCCACTTCCTGGTTTATGAGAGGAATGACATTGTTCACATAGCTTTCGGCGAAAAGTATTATGGAAGTGTACATCTGCTGGCTGAACATTTGGAAAACAAGAGTCGCAACCAGTATTGCAATGATTACCTTGAATCTGCCAATCTCGGCTTTGCTTAATTTGCCAGTCCCATCCGCAGCTGCTGTGTGGGTCTTGAATCTTGGTTCAACCCCCAGCGGCTCGCCTTTCGAAGAGATGAAAAATCTTTTTCTGGAAAATAAAAATACCAGAAGTCCGATGAATATCGCTACAAACCCTATGAGAAATCCGTACTGATAGAGTTCCGGATGATGCACTCCGACAACACAGTTAATGAGCAGAGGAGCCATTAATCCTCCGACATTGATGAAGAGATAGAAAATTGAAAATGCCGCATCGATGAGCTTTGATTCACCCTCATTGTAAAACTGGTCCATGAAAGAGGCTATGTTTACCTTAAAGAAGCTGACGCCAATAGCCATCACGGCCACACCAATCAAAAAGACAATTTCAGGGTAGGTGAAAAGCAGAACCGCATGTTCCCTAACGCCTGATGAAAGGGCAAATAGGCTGGCATCATATGAAAAAATCAGCTGTGCAATGACGATGAATGAAATTCCGAAAATGATTGCTTTTCTATTGCCCAGATACCTGTCGCACACATATCCTCCGACAATCTGGAGGACATATGTCGAACCGTAGGCTATTCCAAAAAGGCAGGTGGAAAATGAATCCGTAAAATGCAGCACGTCAATCATGTACATTACCAACAGTCCCGCAAAAACATAATAGCTCATGCTTTCAAGCATTGCAGTCGACGACAATAGATATATTCCCTTCGGATGTCCCATTTCAATCACCTTTCATTAATTTATATATGGTCATGATATTATTTAAAAGTAAGATTTTCATCAAAAATGTAGGACAATCTCCATTTCAATTACAAGAGATTATTCCATCTTCAATTAAAAAAAAACTTTAGAAAAAAAGGAAATAAATCAATCAATCCTTCAGCACAATGACATCACGCATCATTTCAATCAGTACTTTATTAATCGGATTGATTAAAGAAAATTCATGCTCTTTCGGATAGTCTGCGCTTAGCGGAAATACCTTAAGGGAGGACATGCACAAATCAGTTGATCTTACTGCAAAATATGAGTAATATTGGCCTTTGTCATATTTTACAATCAGACCCAAATCGTCAGTCGGCTTGTGGCCAGGGATTCCTTCCTCCATATATATTTTAAACACCTTGATTGAATCTGCAGTGACCAGGACATGTTGCTCTTCGTAAAACAGGTCATCTTCGGGCAGCTCATAGTCATCATATTCAATCACTTCATCAACAGAATCCGGTGAAACTCTCATTTCACTGTTGCAGTATGCAAGAGAGATATAAATTCCTTCATCGTCCAAGGCCTTTGACACAATATCAAAGTAAAAATTATCAAATTTCAGTTTTGGAGGATTTTCCTCAAACAGTCTGTCTATTGGCAAAGTATAAGGAATGTTTTGAATAACACTACAGTAAAAATGTTCTTCGCCCAAATAACCTGCAGTTGCTGCCTTTTCTATTGTTTTTTTAACATCAATATCTATTTTTTCAATGTTTCGAGCAATTTCAATAGCCTCTTTATCACTTATCAACTTTGACACCCTTAATTATATTCTAAATTTCAATGCATTTATATATACACACAACTTACCTACATATACATTTAAATACTACTTATTATAATTATAATTTAGAGGTGAAAATATGCGCAAATCTTTAATTGGTATACTACTATTATCAATTGTTATTGTCGGTATTGCTTTACCTATTGGATTTTCAGCCCAATCAGACAGTAAAGTAATTACCTATGGTGAGACGACTTACAATAATGCAAATTATAAGTCTGTTGTAGATGACTTCTTTAATCAACAAGCACATATTGATGTAAAAAATGTAGAATCAAAAATCATTACTGCAAGTGAAGTAAATAAAGTCGCAAGTACAATTACAGGTAAAACCTATTCTTCCGACCAAATATTCTCTTCTGCATTAGTAGACTTATCTGACCAAGGAAACATTAAAGTAACTGTGGATAAATCAAAAATCACCACAATAACTGCAGACATGTACATTTCAGCATTAAAATCCGCTGGAATCACCCACGGACACGTATATGTAACAAGTCCTGTAACTGCAACTGGTGAATCTGCACTTACCGGAATCATGAACTCATACGAAGCTGCAACTGATGTTCAAATTCCAGAAACAGTAAAACAGGCTGCAAATGAAGAAATTTACACAGAAGCAGAAATCGTGGAAAACGACAACGTCAGTGCTGAAGACTTGACCAAACTGGTTGATGACGTAAAAGTAACTGTTCAAGACAATAACATTACAGACCACACAACCATTGTAAACATAATTTACAACTATACGGTCAACAACAACATTAACATGACAAACAGCAGTATTGAAAACCTCGCTACAAGTATCGGTGGGGTTCAGGCAGTGCAAGGAGACGTTCAAAACTACTCCAGTCAAGTAACTCAAATTGTAGGAGACAATGCCAAAGGCTTCTCCTTTGAAGAATTATTTACAAAATTAGGCCTATAAACCTAATTTTTTCTCTTTTTTTATCCCCTTTTTAATTTTTTTGTGCAAGAATTCTCAAGATTCCATAAGCGGCTGATGTTCAATATTTAATTACCATTAATATGAATATATATATATTAATAAGTGATGAAATATGACCGGGAAAAGAAGTGAATGGGACAGTAATTTAACGTTTATTTTAGCTATGATAGGTTCTGCCATTGGACTGGGCAATATATGGAGATTCCCAAATGTATTATACTCCAATGGTGGAGGATCATTCATGATACCATATATCGTATCCCTATTCCTTTTAGGAATCTCGTTTGTTTTGGTGGAATATGCTGTAGGATTTAAATTCAAAACATCCCTTGCAAAGATTCTATACAATATTCACAACAAGCTGGAGCCCGTTGCATGGTTTGTCCTGACAATTGTCTTTCTGATAACGACATATTATATCTGCATTGTAGGATGGGATTTGATATACCTTGCTTTAAGCTTTACAAAGGCCTGGGGCTCAAATCCAGATTTGTTTTTCACGCAAAGTGTTCTTCATTCCACAGATTCAATAAGAGGAATATTTACAATAGTTCCAACCATTCTAGTATCGATAATAATCATCTGGTCTGTTGTATGGGCAATCATAAGAACCAACCTGAATGACGGAATCGGAAAGGTAAGCAGAATCCTCCTGCCCATACTCTGCATAATCGTAGTGATTTTTGTCATATATTCCCTTACACTTCCTGGATCATATATCGGATACACACAGATATTTAATCCTGACTGGTCGGCGCTTGCGAATCCAAATGTATGGCTGGCTGCATTTGGCCAGATTGTCTTTTCATTAAGCCTGGGAATGGCAATTGCACTTACCTATGCAAGCTATCTGCCTGAAGGTTCCAAACTGGTGGACAATGCATTGATAGTTGCATTTTCAAATTCCGGATTTGAAGTCTTCAACTCAATAGGAATCTTTTCCGTTTTGGGGTTCATGGCAATGACAAGCGGAATTCCTTTTAACGAATTAGTAACTGAAGGAACGGGACTTGCATTTGTAGTATTTCCACAGGCATTCAACACAATGCAAACCGGATCAATTTTAGGACCAATATTCTTCTTATGCATATTGTTTGCAGGAATAACCTCCGCAATAGCGCTTTTAGAAGGAATATGCTACTCAATATCTGAAAAATTTGATTTTTCACGTGAAAAATCCGCAACGATAGTTTCAATCATAGGACTTTTGATTTCAACGATATTTGCAACAGCTTCCGGAAGCTTCATTTTAGGAATATTCGATGCATTTTTAAACAACTTCGCACTGCTTTTTGCAGTTCTTCTTGAATGCATAATATTCGGCTGGATATATGATTTTGATGAATTAATCAATACACTAAACGAAAATTCAAGGATAAAAGTGGGCAAATTATGGAAAACTGTCATCAGATTCATATTGCCTATATGTATAGCTGGCCTTTGGATTCAGGGAATTTTCTCATCAATTTCACAGGAAGATTCTGCAACTCTTGCAATAAGAACAATATTGCTTGCTGCAATCATAGTGCTTCCGATTATACTTACAAAATTGCCTGCAGGAAACGAAGATTACTATGAAAATTAACGAAGAGAGCTATTATTAAAATAGAGAGTCCTAAAATAATTACCATTATAATTTAACCGCCACCCATTTTAATTAAAGATAGAATAAAACTAAATTATTTTAAGTTATTAAATATAGATAATTGAGTAGTTATTATGAAATGGAAAATAGGAAATGTGAGGATAGACAATCAGATAGTTCTCGCACCGATGGCTGGAATCTGCGATTCGTCATTTAGAAGAATAGTCAAATCCATGGGATGCGGACTGATAGAAACGGAAATGGTTTCAACAAGGGCAATAATGCATATGAATAGAAAAACCCAGGAAATGCTTGAAATGACAGACTATGAAAGGCCAATAGCACAGCAGATATTCGGGTCAGATGCAGAATCATTTAAAAAAGCCTCAGAATACATCTTCAAGAACATGAAACCGGACATTCTTGACATCAATATGGGCTGTCCGGTGACAAAAGTGGCAGTCAAGTCAGGAGCGGGAAGCGCACTTCTTAAAAGTCCCAAAAAAGCATCCGAAATCATAGAAACCGTAGTGGATACTGTCCCGATTCCGGTGACTGTAAAAATCAGAAGCGGATGGGATGAAAACAATGCACTGGAAATAGCAAAAACAGTTGAAGAGTCAGGCGCATCAGCCATTACAGTCCATCCCCGCACAAGACATCAAAGATACGACATACCTGCAGACTGGTCAATAATCAAGGAAATAAAGGAAGAAGTTTCAATACCCGTTATCGGAAATGGAGATATCAGAACCTGCTACGATGCAAAGGCGATGATTGAATTGACGAACTGTGATGCGGTAATGATTGGAAGAGGAGTTATGGGAAATCCATGGATTATAAAACAGTGTATAGAATACATTGATTATGGAATAAAGCCTGAAAGAGTCCCATCACAGGAAAAGCTGGACATGTTCAAAAGGCATGCCGAAATGATTATTGAAAAACATGAAGGCAAGGTATTGATGCATAAGCTGAGGACAAACGCCGCATATTACATGAAAAACTTACATGGAAGTCAGGAAATCAAGAAAAAAATCTTTCAGACAAAGACAAAAGAAGAATTGTTTGAACTTCTTGAAAATTACGTAAAAACATTGAAATATTAAAATAGAAAAAGAGAGGAGTTTAAAAACTCCCAAAAAGTGTTTAATTTTTTCGTTTAATGCCGACACCTAAAAGTGCAAGAACCATAAGCAGTACTGCTAAAGGATTACCGGTAGCTTTGGCGTCCATTGGAACATTCTCTTTTACATGAGGATGTTCTGGAGTAACAGGAGTTACAGGAGTTACAGGAGTTACAGGAGTTACAGGAGCATCCGGAATTACAGTGATAAATCCAGTACCGTTTGAAGGCAGGTAATAATTATCGCCGTCGAAACTGACATATACCGCGAATATACCATCATAATCATTTGGAACCGTCCAAGTAACACTGCCAACGCCATTAATGATTTCAACAACTTTAGTTGAACCATCCGGCAATTTAACAGTTACATTACCATTAAATTGAGATCCGTCACCTGTAGTCACCATAATAGGAATATTTACTTCTTCACCCGGTTTAACAGTCACATTACCGACGGTAATTGCAGTAGGAACTTTCTCAACAGCGACAATAGCTGTACCGTTGGAAGGTAAATATCTGTCATTACCATCGAAAGTAGCATTCACAGGATAATCTCCTTCTTTGAAATCATAAGGAACGTTCCAGTCAACACTACCTGAGCCATTAACGATTTCCACAGTTTGATTAGAACCATCAGGCAATGTTACAGTAACATTACCATTAAATGGCACATCATCATCCGCAGTCACATTAATAGGGATGTTGACTTCATCTCCAGGGTGTGCAGTAACATTATCCGCGCTAATATGAGTAGGCACTTGAATGACGGTGACATCAGCAGTACCATTGTTGTTGGTATAGTTGGTTTCTATTTCAGCTATACTTACAGATGAATTTACCTGTTTTGTACCGATGAAGTTAGCGCGTGCAAGAATAGTCAATTTGCTTTCTTCGCCGCTTGCCAAATCTCCGATATACCAAACGCCCGTAGCAGGATCATAGCTTTGAATTGTGCTAGATGCCATCAGCATGTTTTCGGTTTCTTGGTAATTAACATTACCCAAACTATCTGAAACATATTCAAATTCTTTAGGAATTATATTCACTACAGTAACTTCAGTTGCATTTCCAGGACCGTTATTGCGAACGGTAATAGTGAATTCAACTATATCGCCATAATAAACCAGTGATTTGTCTACAGTGATGTTGAGCTGGACATCTATGAGAAGCACTGTAATGATTCCAGTAGCGTTGGAAGGCAGATAATAATCATTTCCCTCAAAAGTGAAAACATCACTATAATTACCGTCGTAATCATCAGGAATAGTCCAATAAATGTTTCCAGATCCATTGATGATTTCTACAGTCTGACGAGAACCATCAGGTAACACAACAGTAATATTGCCGTTAAACGGTAAATTATCATCTGCAGTCACAGTAACAGGAATAGTCACATTATCACCAGGTGAAGCCGTGACATTACCTACAGTAATATGAGTAGGCACCCTTTCAACAGTGACACTACCAGTACCGTTGGAAGGTAAATACTTATTATTTCCTTCAAAAGTGGCGTTTACAGGATAAACACCCTCCTCGAAATCATCAGGAACAGTCCAAGGAACAACACCAGAACCATTAACAACATCAACAGGAACAGTACTATTATCCGGCAAAGTCACATAAACAACACCATTAAACGCAACACCATCATCAGCAGTCACATTAATAGGGACAGTTACGTTATCGCCAGGATGAGCAGTAACATTTCCGACACTGATATGAGTAGGAATCAAAGTAACATTCACACTACCAGTACCGTTGGAAGGCAAGTAATTATCATCGCCGTCGAAAGTGGCGTTTACAGGATAAACACCCTCCCCGAAATCATCAGGAACAGTCCAAGGAACAACACCAGAACCATTAACAACATCAACAGGAACAGTACTATTATCCGGCAAAGTCACATAAACAACACCATTAAACGCAACACCATCATCAGCAGCCACATTAACAGAAATATTAACATCATCACCAGGATGAGCAGTGACATTGTCCACACTGATATCAGTAGGGACTTTTGGAACAACTGTAACTGTACCGGTACCGTTGGAAGGTAAATACTTGTTATTTCCTTCAAAACTGGCGTTTACTGGATAGACTCCATCATAACCGTCAGGAACAGTCCAAGGAACAACACCACTACCATTAACAACATCAACAGGAACAGTAGAATTATCCGGTAAAGTAAAGTTAATAACACCATTGAACGCAACACCGCCATCAGCAGTCACATTAACAGAAATACTGATATTATCACCAGGACGACAGGTAACATTCTCAATGCTAATGTGGGTTGGAATAGGAGTAACAGTCACACTACCAGTACCATTGGAAGGTAAATACCTACCATCACCTTCAAAAGCGGCATTTACAGGATAAACACCCTCCTCGAAATCATCAGGAACAGTCCAAGGAACAACACCACTACCATTAACAACATCAACAGGAACAGTACTATTATCCGGCAAAGTCACATAAACAACACCATTAAACGCAACACCATCATCAGCAGCCACATTAACAGAAATATTAACATCATCACCAGGATGAGCAGTGACATTATCCACACCAACATGAGTTGGAATCGGAACCACAGTCACAGTGCCAGTACCGTTGGAAGGCAAGTAATTGTTATTTCCTTCAAAACTGGCGTTTACAGGATAGACCCCATCATAACCGTCAGGAACAGTCCAAGGAACAACACCACTACCGTTAACAATATCTACAGGAACCGTAGAATTATCCGGCAAAGTAAAGTCAATAACACCATTGAAAGGCTCACCATAATCCACAGTCACATTAACAGAAATATTAATATCATCCCTAGGGTGACAAGTAATGTTTTCTATGCTAATGTGGGTTGGAATCGGTTTTACCGCAGTCACATTTGATTCGGCTGAAACATCCTCCAAGCCGGGACTGGATACGCTAACAAAGTTAGTGTAATTGCCCGCTTCAGTAATCTTAACACTGAATTTCAAAGTGGCATTGCCTGAAACACTAATGTTGTCATCATAAGTGAATTTGCCATTATCATAAGTCCAACCTTCAGAAATATCGAAAAGTTCTGAGAATGACTCATTCAAGATATCATTAACGACAATATCAGTCAATGCACGGTCTCCAGTATTATTAACAAAGACAGTATACTCAACAGACCCATAAACATAAATCTCTGTATCGTTGACCGTTTTGGTAACTGTCATGCCAGGTACACAAACGCGAGTTTCCTCGGATTCGGCAGAAACATCTTCCAAACCTTCAGAAGAAACAGTAACCTTATTTGTATAATTGCCTTTCTTGTTAATAGTAACAGTGAACACCAAAGTAGCATTTTCTCCGACAGGGATCAATCCGTCATAATTGAAGCCATTGGAATCGGAATCATACCACCAATCATCAGAGATGGAATCCAGATCCAATTCGAAGGCATCCGGGAATTCATCATGAACAATAACCTCGATTAAATCACGGTCTCCAGTATTGGTAACAACGACAGTATACTCGACAGATTCGCCAACGTCAATTTCAGTGTCATTGACATGTTTGGTAACGTTCATAGACGGATCGTGAACACGAGTAACTTCAGATTCGGCAACAGCTTCAGGCAAATCTCCTATGGTAATAGAAGCCACATTGGTATAATTGCCCGGTTTAGTAATTTTAACGCTGAACTCCAAAGTCAAACCATCATCCGGAATATCGGAAAGTTGATATGTAAATACACCATCTTCATATTTCCAATTCTCGGAAATGGAACTTTCATCCAAAACAAAGGATTCGTTCAGCACATCGCGAATTTCAATGAAATCGGCGCCAGTGCAATTAATGAAAATAGTATACATGACGGACTGATTTACATCAATTTCAGTATAATCAACCTTTTTGGTAATATTAGGTAAAACAATCACATCATCCTGTGCTGTTTTTTCTTCATCATTGAACTCACTGGAAATGTAATTGATGAATTGTCCCACTTCTGTAGTATTGAAATATACTTTGACAAGTGCGGATTCATTAACATCCAAATATTCCAAAATAAGGTCATATTCATCTATTTCTCCAACATCAGGAGAGTATTTTTGAACAGACCATATTCCAGTTTCATTTTCAATATGATCAAATATCAAACCATCATAACTATCTTCGCTTATCCAAATATCCTCCAATGGTCTGTCTCCAGTATTCGTCACATTAATTAAAAATACAGCCTGATCTCCAAGATATATGGCCGGAATAACTGTTGTTTTATTAATAGTGTAATTTGGAGCATAAATTCTGACTTCTTCAGATTGAACTTCGGTAGAACAGGTAATATTTGAACTTATATTGATAGAATTGATATAAGTACCATTTTTAATTGCAACCAATGTTAAATTAAGCCATGTCCATTCATGAGGAGCTAATACATCGGTGTAATTAAAGGTATTGCCGTCTTTAATCCATTTATCCACATTATCAGACCAAGGGCTAATCATAACCTCATCAGGGTCAAAACCTTCAGGAACATTCTCAGTAACACTAATGTTACCTAGATATGCATCTCCAGTGTTATTAATGAGAATGGTAAAGTCAACCCAATTTCCAACATCAATAGGAGCATCAAGATCAAACTGATCAAGGCGTTTAGTGACATTCAATGCATCGATGACTTCAAATGTGTTCTCACTGAATATGTCAGTGTAATACTCGTCGTTGAAATGTCTGGCGTAAACCTTATACTCCCCAGCTTCAGGATTTTCGAATAGTAAAGGAACATTACCATAAATGCCTGTAATGTATTGGCCTTCTACCAGAGGTGCACCCAATACACCCTCATTGGAAGCATATATAGAACTGCCTAAAATACCTTCTCCACTATCTTCAGACATTGGGACAATCAAAACATCAACATATTGGGAATCTTCACGAGGATCCTGCCAAATGTAATCATCAGTTTTAACCTGTCCTGTTGCATTTTTAGGATGTATTAATCTGTTTGGAGTAGTTACATTTTCAAAAGCGCCATTTCTATAGCGTTCATAGGTAACATTCTGAAGCTGTATGTGGCTAACATTACCCGCAGCTAACTTTTCATTCATGAAATATGGAGAATCAGGTAAATCTCCACCATTCCAGATAGCATTGATGATATTATCATTACCTACAAGCGTGATATTTACAATGACATTGCTAGGATAATAGCTTACCGGCTCAATCACACTAATGTTCAATTCAGATGAATTAGCCTGATTTTTACCGAATTCGGTATTTATTATATCAAGATAAGCATTCTTCTGAAGCCAAATAGCTGAAGCCCAAGATGCATTATTTCCATTGAAGTATGAATCCTCAATCGTTGCATGGTTACCACCATCACATATAGCAATTCCTCCGGCAAGATATGGGGCAAGATTATCTTCAAACCTGCAATTTGAAATTGTTGGATAAATATTTTCACCATCAACAATATAAGTTGCAGATAATAAAACTGCACCTGCACTGAAATAACCCATAGGCCCATCTCCAGAATATACTTCAACAGCTTTATTTCTAGTGAAGTTACATCCTGTCATGTTGAAATCCTTTTTAATATCAGCACATACCGCACCAGCAGTACTTGCAGTATTTTCAGTGAAATTAGAATCATTAATTGTTAATTCAATCACCCGATATCCATAGATTGCACCACCCACATAGGTTGCGTTGTTTATGTAAAAGATACAATCCTTTACAACAGCCTGAGTATTCTCATGCAAATATATAGCACCACCAAAAAATGCAGAATTGTTAGTGAAATTGGAATTAGCGATATTCAACTCACCATCATCCATTTTATAAATGGCACCGCCCATAGGAATTTGATTATCAATATCATATTCACCAAATTTAGCAGAGTTATTGGCAAAATTACAGTTATTAATTCTGGTATCCCACTCCAAATACATAGCACCACCATTAAAAGCGGAGTTATTAGTGAAATTACAGTCATCTATAACTGCACTATCATAAAACCATACAGCACCAGCACGATTCCCGGCATGATTACCAGTGAAATCACAACCAGCAACATGAGTATTCTCCCCATAGGAACCTATAGCACCAGCGTAAACACCAGCACGGTTACCAGTGAAATTACAATTATCTATAATTCCATTATCAATCTCGAAATAAATAGCGCCTGAATGTGATTCAGCAGAATTATTAGTGAAATTACAGTTATTAACACCGATATTACCACTTTCAGCATATATGGCACCAGCATAAGCATTATCTGCAGTAGCAGAATTATTAGTGAAATTACAATAAGAAACAGTAACATGTTCCCCATTCACAAGAATAGCGCCGGCATATTTATTGGCAAAGTTATCAGTAAAATTACAATTACTAATACCAACATCATCACCAAAAACCCATATAGCACCTGCGTAACTATCATCTTCAGTAGCAGAATTATTATTGAAAATACAATTGTCTATATTTCCTTTCGAATTACCAAAATAAATAGCACCAGCAAAACCATCAGCAGTGTTATTGAAGAAATAAGATTCCATGACTTTTCCACTTTCTCCGAGCCATGCGATAGCACCAGCATGATTCCCGGCATGATTATCAGTAAAATTACAATTACTTATAATTCCATCAGATGCATACTCAGTAAAACGTACTGCACCGGTACTATTTTCAGCATAGTTATTGGTGAAATTACAATTGGTTATATTACCCTCGAATCCGGACCATTGTATTGCCCCTGCATCAGCAGGAGAATCGTCAACAGTCCAGACATAGTTATCAGTGAAATTACAATTGATTAATTTTCCATACCATCCTTGCCATTCAATGGCACCACCATAAGCATATCCTATAAATGGAAGATTTTCATCATCATAGCAAGCAGAGTTATTGACGAAATTACAGTCTGAAACTATTACATCATCTGCCCAATCACCTACCTTTATAGCACCAGCATGAGTTCCAGTATTATTAGTGAAATTACAATAATTAACATGGACTTTAGAGGCCATAATCTCTAAAGTACCTGGAGATGCAAATTTTGAAATAGAGTAATCAAGAGTTCCTTTATTGTCATTGAAAATACAATAAGAAATCTTTGAATCTGAAGCATTAGAATTAAGTTTAATCGCTCCTGCAAAATTTGCAGTGTTATTGGTGAAATTACATTTAAGAACTGTTAAGTTATAACAATTACTGTCTATTGCACCACCATTATTATTCGTATCGTCATTCAAATCAACGGTATTATCAGTGAAATTACAATTATAAAGGAATCCTTTATTAGGAATCACATTTTCTGAAGGATTATCAGGATTATGAAATCCATAAGATATTGCGGCACCAAAACCTGCCTTATTATTCAAAAAGTTACAGTTTGTAATATTTGAATTATTTCCAGACACGTATATTGCTCCACCCCTATCTGAATCAGCAGCATGATAATCCGCCCAATTAGCGGAATTATCTGTGAAATTGGATAAAATAATTTTTCCATCATTTCCCGCCAAATGGATAGCTCCACCACGTCCATTATTATAGTTATGTTGGAAATTACAATTCTCGATTGTACAGCTAGTAGCAGTTTCATTTACTAAAATAGCGCCCTTTGAATTTACAAAGTTTATATTCTGTAAAGTAACGCCAGAGCTAGCAATATTAAATATTTTAGCCGCATCAGCTCCATCAATTGTAATATTCTTACCTTCATCACCACGAATAGTGATTGTCTTATCTATAGGAATTCCATTAATAAAAGCATTATCATCATCTGTGTAAGTATAATTATTGTTTAACACAAGCTCATTTTCTGCATCACCAATATCCTGATTTAGTTGAGTAAAACTTAATTCATCAGCAGATAAAACATTATCATCACCCATTATTCCTAAAGTATTATCGGACAAATCATCCGTTGCACTTACTACATTAACGCTTAAGATAAATATAATCGTTAGAATAATGACTAAGTATTTGCTTTTCGTTTTTTCACCTCCTTTTACAATGAATTATTAAAAATTGAGTAAAATATACACAATGCAAAAAATAATTTACTCATTTATATGTATATAAAAGAAAATATAAAAATATTATGAAAAATTGAAAAAATAATTAGATAAAAAAAGAGGAATTAAAAAAAATTAAAATAAAATAAAAAATGATTAATAAAGCATTTTTTCACAGATTACAATCAATCTTCAAGGATTTTTTCCGTGATTTTAACGGCTGATGCAACCATTTCAGGACATATTTTCCTAAAAAGATTATTGTCTAAAGCGTATTTAACGCCTTCGGGAGTGCTGATGTCACAACCAAGCAAGTCCCTGCAGATAAATGATTTATTTTCTTTTTTAAATTCGGCGAAAAACTTTTCTGAAAGCTCATTACAGACATTTTTATCTTCGCCATACTTTAATCCTATGGCCATCAAGGCACCGGTGCATGCTCCGCAGACTTCCGCCTGGCGCATGCCGCTTCCAAAGCAGGCTGCGATTTTAAAGGCATCCTCTTTTGAAAGCCCGAATTCCTCACAAAAAACACTTAAAACGGCCTGGGAACATAAGTGCCCATTTTCAAATAAGTCTACAGCCTCATCAATACGGTTCATAATATCAATTATGAATACCAATGAATAAATAACTTTCTAATCAAATCATTTTCCTGATTTCAGCCAGATTCTTTTCTATGAAATCCCTGTATTCTGGTTTGGCCAAAACCTTGAACTGTCCCTTTTTCGTTTTCTCAAAAGCCTCACCCATCATGGCCTGCAGGTCTTCAATGTCACTGGCCAGTATTACATCCAATTTATTTCTCTGATTTGGAGTCAGATTGTCCATATGCTTTCGGATAGTTGATTCGAACTTGGAAACAATATTAGCATTTCTTTTAGCCATCCTTTCCAACATGAATGCAGGCACCATTTTAAAGAGATGCGCATACTTTTCAATGTCTTCAGGCGTAATTTTATAATCCATAGAATCATCCCCATCTAATGATTAATTATTCATTATTTATTCTCATATTTTGCTTCCTGTTTGATGAATTCACCCTTTCTTAAATCTTCAAATGCCTGACTGAGCTCTTCATATGAGTTCATGACAATCGGTCCCTGCCAGGACACTGGTTCATTTAACTTTTCAGAGCACATGAAAAGAATTTCAACAGGACTTTTCCCCGCCTCTATTGTAACAGTATCACCGTCACCAAGCTTTGCTGCGGTCTTATCAGGAACGGTATCGCCACTGACAATCGCTTCGCCTTCAAGTGTAAAAACCATTGCGGATTTGTTCTCTCCAGGTACATCCAATGTCAAAGACCCGTATGCATCGAGATGAATGTCATAGTAGTCCAGAGGAAGATATTTTCCCTGAATGCCTGAGTGTTTATTATAGTTTCCGGCAATCAAACGGAGCCTTCCTGATTCAAGTTCAATCTCTTCAATTTCATCATTGATGACACCATGATAGAATGGTTCGGCTGTCATCTTATACTCTGCAGGAATATTCAGCCACAACTGCACTCCAAGCATTCTTTCTGCCGGCTGAGGCATTTCAGAGTGGAATGCACCTGACCCTGCAGTTAGCCACTGAGCTTCACCGTCTGATATTGACGCCTTTGTTCCCAAATGATCTTCGTGGACGATGCTTCCTTTTGAAAGAAACGTTACTGTTTCAATTCCCCTGTGGGGATGCATTGGAAAGCCTGCAGTATAGTCATCCGGATTTGTTGAATCAAATGCATCCAACATCAGAAACGGATCATAAACGTCAGTTGTCGTGTTTCCCAAAACCCTTACAAGACTTACTCCTGCACCGTCGGTTGTCCTGAAACCCTGCACCATGTTTTCTACCTTTCTCAACATATTTCCACCATCAAATTAGTTATGTATTACTACATCCTTGGATTGTACTCATACATTAATATGTTAATCGAAAGTATTAAAGTATTAACTTCAAAAATGAATTTTAACATGACCGTTTTTAAGAAGCATTCCCAGATTAGACAAATGGAATTGCTAAAATATAGCTTAAAGCAGAGAATATACCATAACCTCACAAATAAGATAATAGGACTTTATCAAATAACTATAAATAGTATCTAAAAGACATATATACATAATTCATGATTTTTCGGTGATTTTATGAGTAAATTTAAAATTTGTGATAATTGTGGTAAAAAAGTCAAAATTACTTCAAATTTTTGTCCGAATTGCAAATCCCAATCCTTTGGGGAGATAAGCACTGCGGACAATATAAAATACATCCTGTTTTACTGGGAAGTCGATGGTGGATTTATGCTATCAAAAACCAAGCTGGTTTCACTTTTTATACTCATTTCATGCGCCATAGACTGGTTTATCGGAGGATATTTTTCAGTGCTTGAAGATGTCTTGCTGGCAATAGTCTTGTTTGCAATTGGATTTGCACTTCATAAGATTTTAAAGAATGACAAGCCTTCCGACAATGTAGTAAACAATAATGACGATGGTTTTATCAATGATTTAATACATTTATTATTCTATTGGCAGGATAAGGAAAGCGGAAAATATGAAATCGCAATTGCCAAAATCCTTTCTTTGGTTTCAGGACTCCTTCTCGGACTGTATTATGACATTGCATGGGGCAATCTTTTGATAATGAGGGCTTTGGGTGCAGGCATAGTGATAGCCATTCCGGTATTCACAGTAGGATACATAATTCACAGAATACAGAGCAAGTAAGACCAATCGGATTAAAGCAGATTTTTAATTAAAGGGTGTCGGATATGAATAGAAAATTGGCTGCTATAATCGTAATCATGCTAGTTGCGCTATTGGCATTGATTGTAGTATATATTGGCGATGATTCAACATCCAAATCCGGTGAAAGAGTATCATTTAACGTTTCTTCAGGTTCCTATGGATTAAGTGAAGTTATTAAAAACATCAAAACCAAGCCATATTATGAAGGATACGATGCAGAAACAGTGAAATGGATGGAATCATTAGGAAACAAGCAAGTTTACTTTGGAAACGGAAGCATCATAATAATGAACAATCTTGACGCCTTAAAGATTCCAAGACCTCCCGACGTAACGGACGCATACATCTATGACCATTTTACAGCAGAAGTGATTGAAAAACATTCATTATGTGAGAAATATCCAACAGTATATTATGTAAAAGATGTCAATTTTGATAACCATGAAATAGTAAGCAACGGCCTCGCATGATTTGAGGCAATATTTCAATAATTAACGCTCATAAAGGTGATAATATGAAAAAGGGAAGTAAAATTGCAATTTTAGTATTAATCGGCATAGTTGCACTGGCTTTTGTTAATGCCGGCGCGGCGGCTGATGAAAAAGTCACATTTGACGGAGTGAAACTGACACAGCCTTCAGGAATAACCCATACAACAGATCCAAACTGCATGGACTTCTATAACGGCAAACAACTCGTTTTCAGCATCAGCAATGATGGAGTACCCCTTAAAGAATTCGATGACACATATTCTGCATTATCAAGCGGCAAGCTTAGCTATGACAAATACATGTCTTCAATGACAGAGAAAAGCAATTATTCAACAACGACAAATTGCAGTCTGGAAACGATTGAAGGATATAAAACAATAACGACATTGTCCAAGGACAATACAAACAGCAACATATACGTAGTTAAAATGATTAGAACTCCTGATAAAGTATATACGGTATCATACCTGGAAAATGATGACAACGGCGTGAAAATCTACGATTCAATGCAGTTTAAATAGCTGCATTTAAACCATCACCAAAAATACATTATCCCAATAACATGCAAAAAAAAGTTCAATCCGCCAAAAATTCGGCGGAAATTAAAAAACGAACCCTAACCACCATCAGCCCAATATTATTTCAACGATTTGATTGAAGGCTTCCCTTGATTCGGGAACTAAAGGATAAATCGGATAGACATGAGTCATTTCCTCACCTACAATCAAATTTACATCGACATCGCTGCTTCTCAATTTATCGTAAAATTCGATGATGTCCGGATAGATTATTTCATGAGTTCCCACAAAGAGCGTGGTCTGGGGAAGTTTAGATACGTCGCCAAAAAGCGGACTTATCCTGTAGTCCTTAATGTCCAAATCACCGGCCCAGCTTTCGCCAAATTCACGAACCTCAACCCCAAGCGCAGGATCACATTCCATATAGTCATCATAATCGCCGGACATGGATACGTCAACCCATGGGGATATCAAAATCAGATGTTGTGGCTGTTCAAATCCGATGCTTGCCAGGTATTCGCAAAAGGCCGCTGACAATCCTCCTCCGGCGGAATCTCCCATAATTGTTATTGGCTTGCCTATCTCCAATGCAAACTTATAAAGATCCTCGACAATCCTGTATGTCTCATCATATGTATGCTTCGGTGCAAGAGGATAAATCGGAGCGAAGACTGTTGCATTTGTCTTTTTAGCAATCTTATCACAAAAAACAATATGCGGAGGCACAATCTCATTGACATAGGCTCCTCCATGAATATAAATGACCGTGCGCTCGGTGGTTTCGGCCTCATTGAAAACAATCATCTGACAATCAAACATGTATTTGCTTTCGACCTTGGTGTGATATAACCTCTTCGGTATTCTGTAAGCTTCATCCTCATCGGTGAAACGCTCTTCAAGATACTTTATCGCCGCATCCCTGTCGTCCATGTATTCCTTACGACTATGTTTAAATCCGTATTCAAAAATTTTTTGCATTTTTGACATGATAACACCTTTCAAATAACATTTTATCAATTATTGTATAAAAAACTAATTAATGTTAAGAGTAACCTGCAAAATATTGTGGTTACTATCAAAAATATCTAAAGACCAGCATTATTTCAATACCATAACTTAAATATCAGGTTTCTGTTTAGCAATGCAATAGTGACAGGTTGCATTGACATTATCCATGTGCTTTTCTTTTACAGGACAGAAATATTCGCCATTTATTTCTTCTACTTTCAGATTTCCGGGAAATTCGCTTCCAACATGGTGTATTGGCTCTTCTGTGATATAGGTTACATATAATGAAATGACGGCATAAACCAATGGGAATTTGTCTCCCTCAAAACCGGGCAATGCCTCTTTTTCAAACATTCTCTCAAGAATTGGAAATGTTTCATCAAAGGAATCCTTATCAATGTCTGCATCATCATAATCCTTTAAATCTATAAGTTCAGTTATGCGCAATATGAAATTTTTAATATAAATTTCCAGAAAGTGCTCGCGATACTCTTCATCGAGATATTCACCTTCTTTTCTCATGCGTTGTGAAAGCCCCATTAAATCATATACACTAATTGTATGTGCATATTTTTTAAGTATTGGCATCAGTTCGCTTTTTTTAATAGAATCCTTTGAGGATAATTCCTTTAATTCTACCAGAATGTCTTCAGATTCCATAGTATTATATTATTTTATAAATTAAAAATATTTTTTGTCCAAATATGTGTTTTCAGAGGAAATATCATTAACTTTCATAATATAATATAAAAATTAATAAAATAAGAAAATATTTAATATTCATGGTCTGTTAAGAGCAATCCGCCTAAAAGTTGGTGGGTTAGCAATCAAAAATAGCTAAAGACTACTTAATTTTTTGACAAAATTTTAAAAATTAAATTAACTTTTCAAGATATTCTCTGAAATAAGGAATATCATTTTGAATAGTTTCCCAAACAATTTCATCAATAACACTTTCATAATGATGTGCATGAATAATTCTCATACCTATAATTTCACTCCATGGAATTTAAGGATGAGCATCTAAAAATTCATCAGATAATCTATTAACATAATCTCCAATTTGCATTATAATAAATGAGCAAGCATTCTGATAAAAAATATTTGATTTGAATATATCTTCATCATTACCAAAATATTCAACGGTTTCCATCATCATATCACAGTATTCAATGAGTTTTTTAACAGATTTCTCATCTTTTTTGTTCATATAATAACACCTCATCTTTACTAATCGATGAAAGAAATTCCTTATTTGAACTACTTTTACTAATTAAATCCACATGACAACCAAATTCTTCTTCTAAAGCATTTACCAATGATATATATTGAATTAAACCTTTTAAATCCCCTTTATCCATTACAAAATCCAAATCACTATCTTCATCAGCAGTTCCTTTTGCATACGAACCAAAAAGACTGAAACTAATTACACCATATTCACGGACAATAGGAATAACTCTTTTTTTTATTTCTTCTACAGAATATATCATTTATATCAGCTTTAATCAAGAAAAAAATAAATTAATTTTAATGGTAATCAGATAGTATAATTATATATAACACTAAATATTATTAAATCTTTTGAAAGTGCACAAGTGTGAAAAAATACATCATTTATAATAAAATATTAAAAAATAAAGATAATTAATATTCTATCAATTAAGAGTGGCCCATTCTTTTATCTAATTGCCAAAATACCAAGTATTTAAAGATTAAAACCTCCTTCATTCAAATTCAAAGTAATATTTCAATTAAACCTATAAAGACTATTCCTTTGAGAAATAATATCATAATAGTTTTTATATTACATAACATATTTTATGTTACAAATAATATGTAATGGATTTTATGTTACATCAAGAAAATTCTTAGAATAATCAACGAAAATTACAGTTTTTTGAAATACATCACAAGCAAGTTCTTCTGTGAAAATATCTAAATTCAGTCTGAAAAATTCCGTATTCAGCTCTTTAGTTTTACAATAGAATTTGAATAAATCTTTATCAAACAAACCAGTATCAACAAAATTGATTTTGAATAAATATATCAGACCCTCATGAGTCTTACATTCAAGATTTTTAGATATTAAGAATGCTTTAATAACTGAAAACATAGCTAAAAAACAGGAATTTACAATATAATCATAATCCCCAATTTCAAAACATATATCACATACATCAATATGCCTTTCAGCTTTTTTAAACCATGCATTAATTACCATGAAATCCCCTCAAAAAGTTTTCGGAATGTGATTCCTGGTTTTTAAAATTGCTTAATAGTGGGTGTGCCTTTAAAATATATTTCTCATAGCCATCGTAACTTGTTCTTTCAAACCAAGTATAATCATCAATAATCAATTGAATCTCTTCAAAATTACAGTGCCCCCAACTATTGTCATAGTCAACATTTAACTTTTCTTTAACATCAGAAGCATTAATGACTTCCCCCTTAAAAAGAACAGTTACATCATTCAAATCCAAATTATACTTATTTAAAATATAAATAGTTTCATCCAACAGATTTATTAAATTTTCAGTTTTAACTAACCACATAATATCACCATGATTAATCAAACCATTAAATCTAAAAATACACAAATAAGGTAATGATTAAGGTTTAAATTAAAATAATTAATATTCATGGCCTGTTAAGAGTAACCCACCTTCTGTTTTAACAGCATTCATCTTAGCGAACTACCTTGCCTACAACAGTGATCATCAGCAACTTTGTTCTTGCACCTTATGGGGTGGCCGTTTCACCGTTTCTTTTAATGTCCTCAATTAAATATCATCGTCAACCATTAAAAGCCGTGTCGTTTCTGCTCCATTGCCATACTTCTCAGCATACATCTTTCAATGCCATAATCTGTGTGATGGGCGGAGTTTCCTTAGTTATAAATAACCAGCAGCTGTCTTTAACTTGCCATGAAAAATTAATTAAGAGTAGCAGGGCCTAGATTTGAACTAGGGATCTCAGGGTTATGAGCCCTGCGGGATCACCAGACTACCCCACCCTGCTATATAAAACAAAAAAATAATCAACATTAATATTATATTAAAGATAATATATAAAACTTTCTATAAATGATAAAAAAGGGATAAATTTAATCCCATTTTAAAAACAATTATTTTTCCAAAGCTTCAATTCTCTTATCTATATCATTAAGCTTTTCTTCGGTAGCTTCCTGGAATTCCACAGAAGCTTTTTTGAATTCCTGATAATCTTTATCCAAAGCATCGACAGACTCGCTAGTTTCTAAAAACTTGGCTTCAAGCTCTTCCAAATCACCGGTTGTTGCAAGAGACCAATCTTTGATTAGTTCGTCACTTTTTTCATCCAAAAATGCATCGAGCTTGTTGGAAAATGCATCAGTATTGATACCTGCCATATTGTCATTTAATTTGACTTTAATCCTTTTAGTAACAGATTCAGAATCTTCATCCAAATCTGAATTTTGATTAAGCACCTGACTCATATGGGCATCTGCACTGGTTGGAATGTAAGACTTGAGCTTATTCATAGTGGCAGGAGTATTCAACAGATAATAATAGACCAAAACTATAATGGCAATCACTAAAATAATAATAGCAACGGCTTCAATAACTTCCATGATACCACCTATTTATTCTGCCTGTTGAGTTTTTTCTCTTTAGCTTCGATTTCCTTAAGCATTTTTTCTAACTTTTTCTGTTCAGTCTGTGCTTCCAATCTTGCCAATCTTTCATTTATCTCACTGTGCAAGTAACCTATTTCGTTTCTTACATCAGTGGTTGATTGTCTGATTGCCTTAAGAGAATCCTGCTGGTCCTGCGGTAAAGGAATAGGATTGTCCATTAATCTTTTGGTTTCAATGTCTTTTTCCACCATGGACATTTTCTTAAGTTGGATTTCTTTTTCAAGCATTTCAACAGAGGTTTTAGCTTGAGCAACTTTTCTCCATTGGAAAACAATGATAATAATAACTAATGCAAGAATTACTACTAAGATTAATATAAACATCTGATCTGGGATTGTTGGAATGTCCATATCCATAATTTACCTCCGAATATAATCGATATATAATAAATATTTAAATCTTATTAAATATAACATTTATTATTGTAAAGTGATAATTATGATTGACTCTTATATACAAGCTGGAAAAATAGTTTCAAAAATTCGCTCAGATGCATCGCAAATGATAAAGGAAGGATGCTTGGTCTTGGATTTAGTCGAATATGTGGAAGGAGAAACATTAAAACAGGGTGCAGGAATAGCATTTCCATGCAATGTATCAATTAATGAGGTTGCCGCCCATTATACTTCACCGGCCAATGATAAAACAGTCATACATGCGGGAGATTTGGTTAAACTTGATTTGGGTGCAGAAGTGGATGGCTGTATTGCAGATTCCGCCATAACAATAATGGCTGAAGGAAACATTGATGAAAATTACTCCCAGGACGAAATAAACTTACATGAAGAAATCATTGAAGCCTCAGCCGCAGGCCTTGAAGCGGCAATATCAACGGTACGCGCCGGAGTGGAACTCGGTAAAATCGGTGCTGCAGTTCACGAAGCGATTAAAGATTATAATTTAAACCCGATATTTAATTTGACAGGCCACAGCCTGGAGCAATATAATCTGCATGCCGGAATTTCAGTCCCGAACTATGACAACCACGACCCGATGGTTTTGGATGAAGGACAGGCACTTGCAATAGAACCATTTGCAACAAACGGTGCGGGCTATGTAAATGATGCTCCCGGCCATTACATATACTCATATATGGCAAACAAGCCATTCAGAATGAAATCAACACAAAAAGTGCTTAACTATATCCAGAACCATAATCAGTACCTGCCGTTTTCCGGAAGATGGATAACAGACAAGTTCGGAGAAAGAAAAGGCAGTATTGCATTAAAACAACTTTCAGATGCTATGGCACTATACCCATATGCACCATTAAAAGAGAAAAAAGGCTACTTTGTTTCACAAAAGGAACACACAATAATCGTAGAAAAAGAAGGCTGTATCGTTACAACATTTTGAACAACCTCACCTTATGGAAGGCGAGGATTCCTAGATTATTTTTCACCCAATCGGTTTATTGAGTATTTTCTAGGCTATCCCCGAGGCACCATCGGTTCAATATATTAATAGCGGCATTTACGTCCCTATCAAGTTCCATGCCACATTCTGGACATATCCATTTTCTTGTTTTTACTTTTAATTCTTTTTTTATGTGTCCGCAGTGGTGGCATTTTTTGCTTGTGTTTTTAGCATCGACAAATACTACTCCTTCTGCATCTGGTTTGTACCACTTGAATTTATTTTTTAGCCGTTGTATGAACCCAGATAATGGGAAGATTATGTTTTGTTCGCCTCCTATTAGGATTTTGATGGTGGAGTAATTTTTTTCGAAAACAATGGTATCGTATTTTTTGACTAGATTATATGTTAGTTTTTCGATGTAATCTTTTAGTTTATTTGTTCTTTTGTTGTAGTATTTTTGTAGTCTTTTTTGTAGTTTTTTCCATCGGCGGCTTTGTTTTCTGCATTTTGACATTAGTCTGTTTATGTGTTTTATCATTTGGTTTTCATGATTTACGTTGAAGAATTCTTTAATGCCTTCGCTGGTTACTAGCCATCCGTTTCTGTTGGAGTTTATGTCGCATCCGATTTTATCGCCTGTTAACGGTAATTGTTTTGGATTATTTGTGGTTATGTTGATTATTGCATAGTAGTTTAGGCCGTCATAGGCTATTGTGATATTGTTGAACTTAATATCATCGCTATTCAATAATTCCATGTATTCAGGACTGGTCCGGAATCGTATTTTACCATATCTTCTTAAAGACAGTTCGTTTTTGTCTATAATCTTCTTATTTGCGGGAATAGTTTGTCTGAAACTGTTCCTGTTTTCTTTTTTACGGTGAAATTTAGGATGATTATGCTTAGGGTTTTTTAAAAAATTATCGAAAGCAGAGCTTAAATCTCTTACTGCTTGCTGTAAACTGGTGGATTCCATAGCATCAAGGTAAAGATATTCTTTTTTGGATTCTTTCATTAGTTTATTTAGAAAAGTATAAGTGGGTTTTATACTATTGTCCTTTTCATATAATGCATTGTATTTTCCCAGAGTTTCATTGTATGCTTTTCTAACACAACCGAAATTCCTATGAAATCCTTCCCTCTGCTCAGAATTAGGTAAAATTCTAACAACAACACCCACAGTCCTATCACCCATAAATAAACACAACCCATACATATATTAATTTACA
>JAFZMD010000083.1 GCA_017553445.1 Methanobrevibacter sp.
ACAACATTCCCTGGAAAAATAAAAAGAATATTTCGAACTGACAAAGGACTAAAAATACGATTAAAACTAAGCCAACTACGATGGACAAAAAGAAATGTCCTAAAAATTAAATAACAAAACTAATTATCAGTAAAATTCTGGGCAGTGCCGTAAAAATACTTATTTTCGTGAGCATCATTGTTTTGATGATTATTTTTGAAGGTGGAATGAAAATCTAGAAAAAAATTCAAAAATCATGAAAAAAATAAAAAAATAAGATGGTTTAATGCATTACCACCTTAATTTATTCCAGCGAAAGGTCCGCCTCTTTGTCTTATATCATATATTGACATTCCGTCAATTTGACCTCCACTGTTACGAACTTTACCATCATCATCATAATATAATCCATATTGGGCATCATAGTGTAACTTAGAGTTTCCTTTATCACTACTTACAGTTGAACTATTATTTCCTGAAGTATTTGTAGAAGAAACGGTAGTAGAATCATCTGCGGAAGAAGAATCATCAGTTATAGTAACAGTAGTTTTAGCAGAACATCCATTATGTTTATCATCGCCACCATAATCAACAGTAATTTCATATTTTCCAGCGCTTTCCTCACTGATAACTAAATATCCTTTACCGTCTTCATCAGTAACCAATGAATATTTCTCATCACCAAATGTAAGGTTCACATTCTGACCGGAAATAGCTTTACCACTATCGTCTTTAAGTTCAAATTCCACTTGCTCTCCATTTTCCAAAGCATTTTCACTTAAAAAATTTATTTGTGTATTTATCTTACCATTTGCGAAGTGATGAATTCCATAAGCACCTGCGCCGATGATAACAACAATCAATATTGCAATAAGTATCTTTTTATTCAAAATTTCACCTCAATGCTATAAAAAATAACACTATTTAAATGTTTAATAGTAATATTATAAAAGTCTTTATATATGATTCCAGCTAATTTCTTTAAAAATTTAATTTAATAATTAATGGTTTTTGATAATTTTGAATCTGATAAGACATGAAAAATTTCCCCCATAAACATACATATTATGCATGCGATAAATATATAATGATAATGGAGGAAGAACTAAATGAATAAACTAAAAATATTTTTAGTATTTTTTGTGCTATTAATATCAATTGGTGCAGTTTCTGCTGAAGGAAATTTTACTTCTCTTCAGACAGACATTGCAGATAGTGCAGACAGCATTGATATAGCGCAGGATTATACATTTGATGAGAAATCAGACGTTGAACTGACTACAGGTATCGTGATAAATAAAACTAATTTTGTAATAAACGGTAATGGACATACGTTAGATGGAAATGGTATGTCAAGAATTTTCGATGTTAACGGTGAAAACATCACAATAAACAACCTCAACTTTATTAATGGAAAAGGAAATATTGGTGGGGCGATTGTAGCTGATGCAAAGGATACTGTGATAAATAACTGTACATTCAATGGGAATAATGCTACAACTGATGGTGGAGCAATTGTATTTAGAAATACTGGATCTGTCATCAATTCATTATTTACAGACAATTATTCACCGGATAGTGGTGCAATTGGAGTTTATCAAAGCGAAGTACTAGTTAATACTTCCACATTCACCAGCAGCATAGACCTTGAAAAAGGATTCATTCACGGAGCGGAAGCATCAATAATTGTCCAGAACTCTATTTTTAAAGATACCGTATCAAAATACGCTGCCATAATAAGCGACAGGGTGACTGTTGTTGAAAATTCAAAATTCATAAACTTAAAAGCTAAAGAAAGTGGTGGAGCAATAATCATAAAAGAGTTGGATAATGCAGTTATATACGGATGTTCCTTTATCAATGTCAGTTCCGAAAAAAATGCAGGAGCAGTCTTAATTGATGTAAAGGGTTTCATATATAATGATAACGGAACAGCACGCATACGTGAAAGTGAATTCGTTAACTGTTCCTCAGAATTTGGTGGTGCAGTCGTTATATTGGGAGGATATGCAGATATAATAAATTGTGAATTTAAAGACAATAAAGCAGAATATGATGGCGGAGCGTTATACGCCTCAAATAATGAGCTTACTATTTTAAATACACTATTTAATAATAATAAGTTAACTTCCAGTAATGAAAATCTAACCCACGGCGGTGCAATTTATATGGATGCAAGCGATGCAGATATTAACAACACGCATTTCATCAACAATGACAAACATGCAATTTATGCTTACGCTACCAATATAAATGTAAGTGCTCTTTTTATAAACAATACTGAAGCATTTCATGGTACTTTTTTAGGCAACTATGAAGTTAATTATAATCCAAATACAACAGACATATTTGTCTTTAATGATACAGATTATGCAACATTTATCATAGAAGAAGGTGCCAAAATCGAATTGCTTAACAGTACTATCATTATGACAAATTTACCGTCCAAATTTAATGCTAAAGATTGGGGATGGGTCAGTTCTGTTAAAGACCAAGGTGACGATAATTCCTGCTGGACATTTGGAACTGCATCAGCATTAGAATCTGCCTTGTTAAAAGCTACAGGTGTTGAATATGACTTTTCAGAAAACAATATTCAAAATTCCATGCTAAGATACTCAAAATATGGTAATAAATATGCAAGCGAAGGCGGAAGCAATATTTTAGCTGCAGCATATGTTCTCAATTGGTTTGGAATGCTTCCAACTGAAGATGACACCTACGATGAATACGGTAAAATACCATTATTAATTTCCTCAACAGACAATATCCACGTTCAAGATGCCATAATAATTCCTAAACGTGAAAGCTTTACAGACAATAATGTTATCAAACGTGCATTAATTGAACATGGGGCCTTATCTGCTACAATAAAATCCGTGAATAAAGAACCATACTATAACAAAAAAACAGCTGCACAATATTACAATAATGCAAGCGACACTAATACCAACCATATCGTGACGCTTGTCGGATGGGACGATAGCTACTCAAAAGATAATTTCTTAATAACCCCACCGGGAAACGGTGCATGGATTATTAAAAACAGTTATGGTACAAGTTACGGAGATGAAGGATACAATTATGTTTCATATTACGATGTATCTTTCCTATTCCAGGATTCCATGGGATATATCTTTGAAAATACCGAACAATACGATACAAATTATCAATATGATTTAGGAGGAGAAATAGTTTTCATTAGTAAGAATAATACTGACAATATTTATAAAAATGTTTTCACTGCTGTAGAAGACACATATATAAGTGCATTCGGATCATGGTTTGAACAAAATAAACCATACACTTATGAAATTTATGTTAATAACGAATTAAGATTATCCGGTAGTGGAAAATCCGCATATACTGGATATCACACAATAATATTAAGCGAATATATCTCAATTGATGAAAATGATGAATTCTGTGTCATATTAAATAATTCAATGATACCGCTACTGCGTAACTCAAGGCAATTTTTCGAAGCAAATCATTCTTTCATCTATGGCAACACCACCTGGGAAGATTTGTCTGAAAGTAATGTTACAGCATGCATAAAAGTATATACACAAAAAGCAATTGCTGATTTAAAAACACAGGATCTTGTAAAATATTACAAAAATGATACACAATTTACCGCAGATATCGGTACCAGCGGAAAAACAGTAACCTTTGAAATTAACGGCAATAAATATACTAGAACTTCCAATGCCCAAGGTATTGCCACCATGAGTATTAATTTAAATCCGGGCGATTATACCATTAAAACCGAATATAACGGTAAAATATTGCAAAATGACATTGAAGTGTTGCCAACATTAATTGGAAACAATTTAGTGAAATACTTTAGAAATGACTCACAATTCTTCATAAAGTTAATTGATGGTCAAGGAAATCCTGTGAGTGGTAAAAACATTACCATGAATATAAATGGGGTCTTTTATAATCGTGCGACTAATGAAAATGGAATCGCTCGCTTAAATATTAATTTAATCCCAGGCACTTACATATTAACTGCTTTAGACCCATTAAACGGTCTTCAAATGTCATACAACATCACAGTTCTTCCAGTTTTAACTGCTAAAGATATGAAGATGTCATATAAAGACGGATCTAAATTCGAAGCAAGCTTAGTTGATGGAACTGGTAAGCCATTAGCTAATGAAAAAATAACATTTAATATCAATGGTGTATTTTACACAAAAACAACTGATTCAAATGGAATTGCTCGCTTAAATATTAATTTAATGGCGGGTAAATACATCATAACATCACAATATGGTGTGGCTACGATTTCCAATAAAATAACAATATCTGCATAAGAGGAATGGACAATTCCTCTAAATTTTTATTTTTTTTATAAATTGAGGATGTGACACGAAGTCACAATTTTTTCTAATTTTAAATAACTTATTTTCCTTTAATTTTATATACTATGAAGTACAATCTTTTATTATAGATATTAATATTTATGGTTGTTTTATTCATGGTTTTAAAAGATGATA
>JAFZMD010000084.1 GCA_017553445.1 Methanobrevibacter sp.
ACAACATTCCCTGGAAAAATAAAAAGAATATTTCGAACTGACAAAGGACTAAAAATACGATTAAAACTAAGCCAACTACGATGGACAAAAAGAAATGTCCTAAAAATTAAATAACAAAACTAATTATCAGTAAAATTCTGGACAGTGCCTTTAAATCTTTTTAATTTTAAAAATAAGATAAATTATTGTTAATTATGATAAAAATATTTTATTACGTGGTTTTTTTAAACTAAAGGCAATTTTTACATCAGGATGGAATTTTATTTAGGTAAACCTAAATTTTATATATTGCTTTTTATAAATATGATGATGAATATATATTAATACGGGAGAAAATTTTAATGAACACATTAATTGAATTTAAGGATGTAGTAAAAGAATATAGGTCTGGTGACCATGTTCTTAGAGCTATGGATAATGTAAATTTCACAATTGATGAAGGTGAATTTGTTGTTATTCTCGGCCCTTCAGGTGCAGGTAAATCAACTCTTTTAAACCTTTTGGGAGGACTTGATTCAACAACAAGTGGCCAGATTATTGTGAATGGCGAACATGTAGAAAGTTTCAATGATAATGAATTGACTAAATACCGTGCCAAAAATGTTGGTTTTATTTTTCAATTCTATAATTTAATTCCCAATTTGACTGCAATTGAAAATGTGGAATTGATGAAAGATATTGTTGATGTCAATATTGACGGATTGGGTGTTTTAGATTCTGTTGGCCTTAAAGATCATGCTAATCAGTTCCCTGCACAGCTATCTGGGGGAGAACAGCAGAGAGTATCGATTGCAAGAGCTGTTGCTAAACAACCTACCATGCTTTTATGTGATGAGCCGACTGGAGCTTTAGATTCAAAAACAGGTGTTTTAATTTTAAATTTACTTCAGGAAATGAGTAATAATAAAAATACCACTGTTATCATAGTCACTCACAACGCAATTCTAGCGGAAGCTGCTGATAAGGTTATTCGCATTAAAAACGGACAAATTGAAAGCATTACAATTAATGAGAATCCTAAAAAAGTAGAAGATTTAGAATGGTGAGTGTATGCTTTTTAAAAAGATGTTGAGAGACATCGCAAAGCATAAGACACAATTTTTATCTATCTTTTTAATGGCTTTTTTAGGTGTTTTTGTCTTTGCAGGTGTCGGAGGAGAATCCGTAGGTCTTGAAGTCAACAGCGATAATTATTATAATGACACTAACCTGGCCGACGGCTGGATTTATTCAGCGAACTTGGATGATGATTTTGTTGATAAGGTAAATAACTTAAGCCCTACAACCCAGTCTGAAAGACAATTAGTAATTGATTCTGTTGGAGACTTCAGCAATGACCCGGATATCACGCTGCATTTTGTAGAGAATAATACGATATCAAAATTCTATCTGATGGAGGGCGAAGAGCTAAATGTCAGTGACGGGGATGGAGTATGGCTTGATAAAAGCTTTGCAGATGCTAAAAATCTAACTGTGGGAGATAATATAACCTTTGAATTTAATGGCATTGAAATAGAAAAAGAAATCAAAGGTATTGGCTATTCTCCGGAATATGTCTATCATGCATCCACATCATCTGTAATTCCGGATTTTGGTAAAATAGGTTTTGCTTATCTGTCTTATAAGGCATTTCCAACCAGTGATGTTCCATATAATGTTTTAAACGTTAAGTTCAATGGTAGTGCTCATGATTATGATAGTTTATTGTCTGATAAGTTAGATGGTGATTATAGTTCATTTGTTGAGCAGTCTGAACATTCCAGCGTAAGCCAATTTTCCGAAGAGATGGATCAGCACAAAATGATGTCAGACATATTTCCTGTTGTATTTATCTTGATTGCGATGTTGATTCTTTTAACAACAATGACTCGTATCATTGCCCATCAAAGAACTCAAATAGGTATTTTGAAGGCTAACGGTTTTACAAACAGATCCATAATGTTTCATTATGTATCTTATGGATTTTGGTTAGTTTTAATCGGTTCTATTTTGGGATTGATTATCGGGCCTTTGACATTGCCGAAACTGTTCTATCCGTCAATGAGCGCCACATATAAGTTGCCTTCATGGGATCCTGTTTGGAGTATGAATTTTGTTTACATGGCTCTTTTAATGGTTTTAATGTCACTTTTAGTTTCATATTTTGCGGTCAGAAGCATTTCAAAGGAAAATCCCGCAGACACTATAAAGCCAAAAGCTCCAAAAGTGTCTTCATCAGGGTTTGTTGAGAAATTCGGGTTTTGGAATAAACTCCCATTCAATATTCGCTGGAACTATCGTGATGCCAAAAGAAATAAGTTCAGGGCATTAATGACAATTGTTGGCGTTATGGGTTGTTCTGCACTGCTGGTCTGTGCATTTGGTATGTATGATGGAATGAATGATTTGAAAGAATGGGAATATTCACAGATCAATCATTATGATTCCAAATTGGTCATTGATGAAGGAGCAGCCATTTCCGATATAGATGATGTTGCTTATGAAGTCAATGGTGATAAAATAATGGAATCTGCTATTGAAATAGAATCCGGAAATATTAAAAAATCGGGTTCTCTATTAGTGCTGAATGACACTGATTTGATAACGCCGACGGATTATGATTGGAATAGGATAGACATTGGTGATGATGAAGTTTCAATTTCTCAAAAGATGGCTGATTTGCTGGGTGTCGGCATCGGCGATACCGTTAAATGGCACATTATGGGCTCAGATAAATGGGTAAATACAAAAATCGATAAAATCCATGCGGACCCAATATCACAGGGATTTATAATGTCCAGTGAAAAATTGGAAGATTTAGATTTAAATTACACTCCAACAAGTATCATAACTGAAGAACATGTTGATGAAAATTATTCATCTATCAAATCAACAAGTTCTATGAAAGACATGACATCCAGTTGGGATGAGTTAACGGAATCAATGTGGCTATTGATTTACATTTTAATATTCTTTGCATCTCTTCTGGCAGTAATTGTACTTTATAACTTAGGTCTGTTGTCATTTACGGAAATTGAACGTGAAATTGCAACATTAAAAGTGCTGGGTTTTAAAACAGGTGCTTTGAGGAGATTATTATTGACTCAAAACTTGTGGTTTACAACTGTTGGTTTTATTTTGGGCCTTCCTGTAGGTTATTATATATTGAGCATAATGTGGGAGTCTTCAGGCGATTCATTTTACGTTTTGCCATCAATATCTATTACAAACTTCTTGCTGACGGCCATAATAACCTTTGCGTTATCGATATTTGTCAATCTGATGTTTTCACGAAAGATTAAAAAACTGGATATGGTGGAATCCTTAAAAGGTGTTGAATAGCCTTCCACCTTTTTCATTCTTTTTAGTAAAAATTTAAATCATATTTTTTTCTTATACTATATTATGTCATTATCTAAAAAGATGCTTAGGGATATTAATGTTAACAAGACCCAATTTATTTCTATATTTTTGATGGCATTATTAGGCGTTTTTGCATTTTGTGGAGTTTGTAGTGAGTATTATGGTTTAGAACAAACTACACAGGATTTTTATGGTGAAACCAATCTTGCTGACGGCTGGGTTTATAATGCAACCATTACTGACGAAGCAGTAGATGAGATAAATAATTTTTCAACAGACAGCGAAAAGCAACTGGTCGTCAAATCTGTTGCTGATTTTTCAAATGACCCGGAGATTACTCTGCACTTTTTAGATGACAATAAAATATCAAAATTTTATAGAACAGAAGGTGAAGATTTCAATTTATCCGATGATTCTGGAGTATGGCTTGATAAGCGTTTTGCCGATGCTCAGAACTTAACCGTTGGAGATAATATTTCATTTGAATTCAACGGCATTGAAATAGAAAAAGAAATCAGGGGAATCGGTTATTCTCCGGAATATGTATATGAGGCTTCTCCAACATCTATCATTCCTGATTTTAAAGATATGGGATTTGCCTATCTATCATATGATGCTTTTCCATCAGATATTCAGTATAATGCTTTGCTGGTTAAATTCAATCAGGAGCCTGATGATTTTAAGGAATCCTTGGATGACTCTGTAGAGTATTTGTCATTCACTAAACAAAAGGATCATGTTAGCGTAGCTCAATTCAATGAAGAAATGGCTCAGCATAAGATGATTGGTAATGTTTTCCCAATAGTATTCATTTTAGTTACATTTTTAACTCTCTTAACCACGATGACACGTATTATTGCTCATCAAAGGACACAAATAGGTGTTTTAAAGGCTGTTGGCTATAAGGATAGAACAATCATACTTCATTTCATGTCTTATGGATTTTGGCTTGTTTTGGCAGGTTCTGTTTTAGGCTTAATCCTGGGGCCTATGATTATTCCGGATTTGTTCTATCCGACAATGACTTCAAGATACTCTCTTCCACAGTGGAATCCAGGATTTGATATTAGCTTTGTCATTGTTGCAGCGGCCATGGTTTTATCTTCACTTTTAGTTTCTTATCTTTCAGCCAAAAATATTTCCAAAGAAAATCCTGCAAATACCATGAGGCCAAAAGCTCCAAACATATCAACTTCGGGGATTCTGGAAAATTCCAGATTTTGGAATAAGTTAAATTTTAATCTTCGCTGGAATTATCGTGATGCCAAAAGAAATAAGTTCAGGGCATTAATGGCTATTGTCGGTGTTATGGGTTGTGTTGCCCTTTTGGTTTCCGCTTTTGGTATGAATGATTCAATGGAACATCTGGAGAGCTGGGAATATGATGACATTGATCATTTTGAATCAAAATTGATTATCAATAGCGGCGCTTTGGCCAGTGATGTTGATGATGTTGCTGAAGATGTAAATGGCAGCACTATTATGGAGCAAGCTATTGAAATAAAGGCCAATGGAAAAGAAGACACAGTCATGTTACTTTCATTAAATGAAACGGATTTGATATCTCAGACAGATAGTGATGGAAATTCCATTAAATTATCCTCGTCAGATATATCACTTTCTAAAAAAATAGCAGAAAGTCTTGGCGTTGGTGTTGGCGATACTATAAAATGGCATATTGTTGGAAGTGATGACTGGGTTGAATGTAAGATATCAGCTATTCATGGCGAACCGTTATCACAGGGAATAATATTGTCTCCAGAAAAATTAGAGGATTTGGGCTTGAATTTTACCCCAACAAGCATAATAACTTCTGAAGAAGTAAATGATGATTATGACTCCATAAAAAGTGTTTCCACACTTGATGAAATGAGAAATGCATGGGATGAAATGTCAGAATCAGTAATGATGATGGTTTCAATTTTAATATTTTTCGCAGTATTGTTGGCTATTGTAGTATTATATAATTTAGGAATATTGTCTTTTACAGAAATTGAACGTGAAATAGCTACTTTAAAAGTTTTAGGCTTTAAAACAAGGGATTTAAGAAAACTTTTATTGACACAAAACCTAGTCTTCACGTCTATTGGTTTTATTTTGGGAATTCCTTTAGGTTTTTATTTAATGACATTAATGATGAATGCTGCAGGCGAGTCAATCTATTATGTTCCGTCCCTGACTTTGGGAAATATTTTATTGAGTGGACTGATAACATTTATAGTGTCTATTGTTGTTAATTTGCTCTTTTCTTCCAAGATTAAGAATTTAAACATGGTTGAAGCACTTAAAGATGTTGAATGATAATTGTTTTGTTGTATTATATTTGTTTTGATTATTTGCATGGATTGCAGAACTCTTAAAATCCTTTGAAAAAATTTATCATGGATTTTGGTTATATTATTATCTATGGGTGATAATATGAAAGATGTTGAAGACTGGAAAGGAATTAATGGCCAATTGGTATCATTTAAAAATGAAGTTGAAGACGCTCAAAAAATTACTTTTATTGGATCTCCGGGCGTTTGTACTCCATTTGCAGAATTATTGGCTTATGCAGTAAGAGACAAGGAATCTCATTTTATTCCATTGCTTGATGCAGATGACTGTCATGAATTTGAGTCAAAATCTTATGGTATGGTGCTTAAAGATGAAGTCTCAAATCCTGAAGGCTCTGATGTTGTTGTATTGTTGGGCGGTCTATCCATGCCTAAATATGATTTGAATACCGGTGATTTAAATGCTTTAATTAAGGACATTCTTAAAAGTGGCGGTAAAATTATTGGTGTTTGTTTCATGGACATGTTTACTAAAGCTAATTGGCTGGATAAGGTTGATTTTGATTGTATTATTGATGGAACATTAACTGGAGTCGTTAAGAAATAATTATTATTATTATTTTATTTTTTTGAAGTAACATATCATAATATTGTGATATGAAAATATTTATATATATTAACATTATAAAGTATTAGTTAGATATAATTTAATGTGATTGAAATGGCAGACAATAATCTTGAAAATAACAATGATGATATGTGCGAGGTATTTAACTCTCATGAGGATGTAATTGAGCGTGTACAAAAACGTATGATTGAAGAAGACCAATATTCCAATTTGGCAGAGTTTTTTAAAATATTTGGAAATCCTACAAGATTAAAAATACTTTCATTACTTGCTATTGAAGATTTATGTGTTTGTGACATTTGTGAAGCATTAAATTTAAATCAAACTACTGTTTCAAATCAATTAAGAATATTGAGAGCAAATAATATTGTAAAATATCAAAAAGAAGGTAAAATGGCAAGATATTCTCTTACAGATCTTCATATAGAAATGATTTATAAAGTTGGTTTGGAACACATTTTAGAATAAATTTAATGGTGTTTCAATGGTAAAAAAAGGTTGTTATGAACCCGATTGTGATATCGCTGATTGTCACAATCCTGAACATTATAATTTCATATGTTTTGATCCGGATTGTGATGATATTCATTGTGAAAATCATCAACATTATGATAAACAGCTATTGGAGGATTTTCAAGAAAATTCTGATTTTAGTGTGTATGATCACAGAGAAGAAATAAATTATGATGAAGATGTAGATATCAGTCTTTGTGGCTGTCCTGATTGTGCTGACGATGACCATGACCATGAGCATGACCACAATCATGGGCATGAGCATCATCATGGGCATGAGCATCATCATGGGCACGAACACGAGCATGAGCATGAGCATCATCATGGGCACGAACACGAGCATGAGCATCATCACGACCATGACGATGAAGATGTTTGCAGTGATGATGATTGTGGCTGCCATGACCATGACGATGAAGATGTTGAATTCAGCCTTTGTGGCTGTCCTGATTGTGCTGATGATGATCACGACCACGGACACGAGCATGATCACGGAGATGATGAATTATTGGCTGAAGGAAAGCCTTTAATAGCTAATAGGCCAATACAAATAATTCTTTCAAGCGGAATATTGTTTGTTTTAGGCCATGTGTTTGAATGGTTATCATTCAGCCCTACAATCGTAACTGTTACATATGTGGTTGGTGCCATTATTGCAGGTTATGAAATAGCTATTTTAGCTTATAAATCATTAGTTAAAAGACATACAATCGGTCCTGCTATGTTAATGTGTATCGCTTGTGTTGCTTCTTTCATTATAGGCCATCCTGAAGAGGGTGCTGCAGTTACTTTCTTATACTATATTGCAGAATTTCTTGAAGACTATGCTGAACATAGGGCTAAACGTTCTATAAAATCATTGGTTGAAATTGCTCCAGACACTGCAAGAGTTAAAGTTGGAGAAAAAGAAGAGATTAAAAATGTCGATGAGGTAAATATCGGAGACATCGTCGTTGTAAAGCCTGGAGATAAAGTTCCTTTGGATGGGGAAGTTATTTCAGGTTCATCTTCAGTTAACCAGGCTTCCATTACTGGTGAAAGTGTTCCCGTGTTAAAGGAAATTGGAGACAATGTATTTTCCGGAACAGTAAATGAAGACGGATACTTGGAAATAAAAGTAACTACAGAAGCTAAGGATTCAGTCATTTCAAAAATAGTAACTTTAGTTAAAAGGTCACAGCTCAACAGATCTGAAACGGAGACTTTGGTTGAAAAAATTGCCAAATATTATACTCCAATCATGATGGTCGGAGCTATCTGTGTTGCATTTATTCCACCGTTGTTATTAGGTCAAGATTTAACTGATTGGGTTTATAAAGCACTTTCACTTTTGGTAATTTCATGTCCTTGTGCGTTTTTAATATCAACTCCTGTTGGAATGGTGTCTGCCATTACTTCAGCCACAAGGAATGGTGTAATAATTAAGGGCAGTACTTATGTTGAAGAAATGCGTAATGTAAAAGCAGTAATCTTTGATAAAACAGGCACTTTAACTGAAGGAAAACTTGAATTAAGTGAAGTCAATGTCTTGGATGAAAACTATTCAAAAGAAGATATAGTTGAAATTGCAGCATCTTTGGAGTCTCAGTCTTCACACCCGATTGCCCAGGCTATTGTGGATTATGCAAATGAAAACAATATCGGCTTTGATATTATTCATGACTTTAGAAATGTTCCGGGTAAAGGTATCATTGCTAATATCAATGATGATCAGTATTATGCGGCAAATGAGTCATTAATTGAAGGAAGTTCCTTTGATATTTCAAGAGATGAAATTAACAGGTATTCTGCTGAAGGCAAAACTTTAATATTTGTTGGAAATTCTGAAAAAGTTTTAGGTATCATTACAGTATCTGATAAAATTAGGGAAAATGCTTCAGAAGTCATATCTGATTTAAAAGGTCAAGGTGTTAAGACTATCATGCTTACTGGAGATAATAAGCTTGCTGCAAAAAGCGTTGCATCTGAAATCGGAATTGACTATGTTTATTCCAATCTGATGCCTGAAGATAAGTTGAATATCCTGGATACAATCAGAAATAAATTCGGTGATGTTGCTATGGTTGGTGACGGCATTAATGATGCTCCGGCTTTAGCACGTGCAAATATTGGTATTGCTATGGGTGCTGCAGGTTCTGATGTGGCAATTGAAACAGCAGATGTTGCATTGATGCAGGATGATATTTCAAAGCTGCCATATTTGTTCTCTTTAAGCCATAAGACAATGAGCATTATTAAGCAGAATATTTCTGTAGCGATTGCAGTCAAATTGTTATGTGTAGTCCTTGCAATTTTAGGAATTATTACATTAATGATGTCTGTTGGTTTTGGTGACTTGGGATTGACTTTATTGGTTATCTTAAACTCATTTAGAATTGGTATGGTGAAAGATCCGCTATTCTAATCTTTCACTATAATTTTTCATTGATTATTAAAACTTTTTATTTTTATTAAATGGATTAATATATTTGAAGAATCATGTAAGTTTTAATAATTATATTGCTTTTTTTGGTTTTTAGTTCAAGCATATGGTTAAAACA
>JAFZMD010000085.1 GCA_017553445.1 Methanobrevibacter sp.
AATTTAATTTTTTTTAATTTTCATAAAAGTAATACTTTTTTAAGATTTTTTTATAAAATAAATAATAACTACATTTATATTAGTATTACAAGATATATTATCAATGTATTCGTGTTATTCTATTAACTGAATACAATTTAAAATATATATAAATGGGAGGCTAAAATATTAGAAAACAGTTATTTTTACTTGCATCTATTGCAATGTTGACATTATTTGTAATAGGTGGCGTATCCGCTCAAGATGTCGATGTTGTTCCTGATGCTTCTGATGTCTTATCAGTTGATTCTGGTTTATCTCAAGTTAATGTTGATGTAAGCTATGAATTTACTAATGACAATGGAAAGATAACACCAACATTTGACATTGTGAATAATACAGTCAAATCTCAAGATTATGATACTAAAAACAAATGTTATAATGTTTTGATTAATTCCACAGCTTCAGATAAACTTAATCTTTCTGTTTCTGCTCCTGGCTACATTACTCAATATAAATTTGTGGATGCAAATTCCACATCTGCTATAAAAGTTAACATGATGGCCAGTGAAAGTTACAAATTAGGTTATGACGTTGCTGCTAAAGCAGATTCTTTACTTGATTTTAAAAGTGCAGATGAAGTATTAGCTATTACCACAGCTGGTGTCCCAAAATTAAATGGTGAAACCAGTGAAGAGGCAATTGATGGAATTCTTAACTATGCTACTGAATATATCTCTTATGGTAGAGGCAACATGTTAATGTTACGTCAAACTGCTGTCGACCCTATTGATTTCTGTTTTGTAGTTAAAAAAGGCAATGATTTAACTGCTGCAATTTTCACAAATGGAAATAAAAAAGAGGTTTATCTCGGTACTATTTCTGAGAACATGACTCCTTCACAATGGAATGCTTTATTTAGAGCAGTTGGTGGTGAAGATGCATATTCATTCGCTAGTTTAGCTAATGGATGGTGTGCTGGTGTTACATACGATGTATTGCAAGAAGCAGCTTTCCACGGACACATCTGTGAAGGAACTCTTGGCGGTTATACAATAACTAAAGCTTTACTACAATATTATCCTCCAATTAAAGAAACCGGAAATGGATTACAATCCCCTGGGGACATTACTTCTTATAAAGTATTAAGTATCCCTGGTGATTCAGCTAGTGATGCAGTTATATTCTTCTTAGATGCAACTGCTGGAAAAAGCGGTTATACAGGTTTTAACACTACTTCAACCGGAGCTAACGCAACTATGATTGGTTTCATAAGATGGAATGATCAAACAAGCTTAGGAACTATAATCGTAATGGATTATAACTCTGCTGAAAATAAAAAATTATTCCAACAAGAAACCGGCATTACCGGAGAAGGTAGTTTAGAGGAATTAAAATATAACACTTGGTGGATTAATAAAATTTACACTAATCCTGCAAGCCTTGTAAAAATTTTAATTGAAAAAGAAGGTTTAAATCAAACACAATATAATTATTTATTTGGAATTGAAACTGATGAAAGAGATGAGGAAGACAACATCATATTTGATGCAACCAATTCTCATGGTTTAGATTATGCTTATATTCAAAGCTTAGATCTACCAAATGCTACTCGTGACAATGCTATCGCTAACAAAGGTTCATTAACTTACGATGACTTTAAAGCTATAGGTCAACAAGCTGCAAAAACTGCAAAAGAAATTTATGAAAATGAATTAGGTATTCAAATTCATAAAGACATGCCTAATTTAATGGTTTTGACCTCTGCAGGTTATGTATTGATTAATGAACAATCTACCGAAGCATGTTGGGATGGTTTATTTGAAGAATTAGGATCTAGATTATCTAGAGCAACATTATTAGCTCATCATAAACCAATTTGGACTCCATTATTCTTTAATTTCGCATTACAACTTGATGATGGTTCACTTATGAGTATTTACATGAGATATAATGAAGATGGAACATTTTATGTTGGCCAATTCAATGGAAGTCAGACATATAACTTCAATATATCCGTCTTAAATTCATCAACTTCAGGACAAATTAATAAAAATGTTTATATTGATGGAAATTATTTCGGTATTCAAAGTATTTCTAATGCTTGGAACGGAGGACCTGATTTCGATCAATTAATAACATTCTTGTACCATAACCATGCATGTCCGGGTGTACAGCCAGGATTTTTCATATCTGATTATATTCAAGAGAATTTCCCACTAAATGAGAATCAATCCTACATATACATTTCAAATGAGCAATACTGTAAAGAAGATAGTATTGAATATATGTTAGGTTTATCTCCAGGTCTTGGAAATTATTTTGTTCAAAAATTAACCAGTGATGAGTATAAAGGTGAAAATGATTTGGATGAAGAAGGTATTTTGATTATTTGGGATTCAGCAAATAACATTGGTCAAGCGGTTTCTATCTCTTATCAATGGCCTAGTCCTGATTTAAGTGCTTACGCTACTTCCGAATCAAAAAGAGCTGCACAAATCCAAGCATTCCTTGACTTGTATAATGGAAGAGATAATCCGATTTTAACCGAAAATTATCATACTATTGCTCATGGTGATAGTAGATGGATAACTCAAGAACAATTACAGACTTTAACTTCTGGAGGAGATGAAAAAGGCAGCAGTCTTCAATTCTTAAGAAGTTTGAAAGACATAAGTAAAGAAGATTTACTAAAACAAATAGCTGAAAGTAAAAATCAAGGTAATACGGAATCTAATAGTACAAATACTAATACTAATACTAATTCCAATAGTAATGCAAATACTAATACTAATTCCAATAGTAATGCAAATACTCCAGCTGTTCCTTCTAGAACCACTACAACACAAAGTAGTTCTTCTAGTGTAGGTGTTTCAAACACTCCTGTAAGTACTTCTACTTCTACTCCTGCATCTCAAGACAGTTCATCTGACAATCCATCTGACGCTTCATCAGATAAACCAAAATCTTATGAAGTTAATAAAAAAGATGTTGCTAAATCAAGTGACAACAATCTTGCATATGCTGTTATTGGAGCTTTAGTTATCGGTGCTTTATTTGGTTTAGGATATATGAGAACTAGAAAAGAATAAATTATCTATAAAGATTATTTTTATAATAATCTTTTTCTTTTTATTTTTTGGTGATTTTTATGAAATATAAATATTTGGCAATTTTGATTACAGTAATATTTATTTTATCATGTTTAAATGGTGTTTTTGCCCATCCGGGTCATGGAACTGAATATGTTGAAGAAGTTTCGTCATCTGGTTCCAGTTCTTCTCAATCCGTTTCGTCTTCATCAGGAGGGGAATCCAGTTCTTCTTCAAGTTCTGGAGGCGGTTCAAGTTCAAGTTCCGTAAGTAGTTCCGGCAGTGGATCTGCTCAGTCTTCAAGTTCTGGAGGCGGTTCAAGTTCCGGTTCCGGAGGCAGTTCCGGCAGCGGTTCCGGTCAGTCTTCAAGCAGTAATGGAGCTGCAAGTACTGATGCATCAACTAATGGTAATTTAAATAATAACTCTACTAATCTGTCTGCAGTTAATAATTCTAGTAGCAATCAGATAGTTAATGAAGATTCTCAATTATTCAGCATAACAAATATTATAATCATGCTTGTTGCATTGATAATTGGATTTTCAGCAGTCGTGTTAATATCTAAATTTTTAAAGTAGATTTCTTCTACATATTTTTTTTAACAATAATTTTATATATTAAAATTTATTTATAGTTATATTAACTAATTTTTTTAGGTTAAATTTATGGCAAATAAGTTAATTAGAGGCAGTTTAATAATTTTTATAGGTAATATAATATTCCGTATCGGAGGTTATCTTTACCGTTTTTTAATGGCTATGCTTCTAGGACCTACAATGTATGGTGTTTTAGGACTTACTTTGCCGTTTCAAGGTATTTTTCAAACTTTAGCTGCTGGAGGACTTCCGCCGGCAATTGCAAAATATGTTGCTGAGTACAATGCGGTTAATGAGTCAGATATGGCCAGACAAACCATTTACACGGCTTTAACGATAATGGTATTTTTAGGTTTGTTTTTGGGAGTTTTAATGATTTTCTTTATTGCTCCTGCCTTGGCTTATGGCTATTTAAATAAACCTCTTGCTTTGGTTCCTTTACAAATCGTTGGACTTATCACTCCTTTCAGTGTAGTTTTGGGCGCATTCAGGGGAGCGTTTCAGGGTGTTTATAAAATGGAATATATCTTGTATACTCGAGCTATTGAACAGCTTTTCATGATTTTGTTTGCAACAGCTTTTGTTTTAATAGGTTTATCTACTGTCGGCGCTTTATGGGGTACTGTTATAGGTTATTCATTAGCCGCTTTTTCTGCGGTTTATATTTTCAAAGTTTACATGCCCAAATATATTCCTGAAGCTAGTCCGGATTTTGTTTTTACATATAAACAGCGATTAAAACTTGCCGGAACTTTAGTTAAATTTTCAATTCCCGTTATTATAACGGCTATTGCTGAAATGCTTATTTATAATATCTGTACTATTATTATGGGTAAATTTTTAACTTTGGATGCTGTTGGTTTTTTTGCAGCGGCAGATCCTATTGCACGTTTGCCGTTAATGATTTCAATTTCTGTGGCTACTACGATTTTGCCTGCTTCTTCTGAAGCTTTTAAGGTTAAGGATATTCCAACGTTGCAAAGGTATGTAAATGAATCATATAAATACTCTTTGCTCTTTGTTGTTCCGATGTGTGTTGGACTTGCATTGTTTGCAGCCCCTACATTAAGGGTATTGTATTTTGCCAAACCGGAATATGTTGCTGGTGCTTCTGCATTGGCTATTTTAGCTATTGGGATGACATTTTATTCAATATTTTCTATTTCAACCAGTATCGTTCAGGGTATTGGAAATCCGCGTATTCCTATGTATATTCTAATTTTTGGTTCCATTGTAACAGGTTTTTTATGCTGGCTTTTGGTTCCAAGCATGGGAATTGCTGGCGGTGCACTCGGTACTACGATTGGCTGTTTGGGAATGATGATACCTGTTGTTTATTTTGTATTTAAGTTAACTAAAGCCAAATTCCAAAAGTTGCCTCTTATTAAAATTATAATGGCATCATTAATCATGGGAGTTTTTGCATTATTCATTCCTAAAAATGCAGCATGGTTGTTTCCAGGAATTTTCGCTTGCATTATTGTTTATTTCTTTGCATTGATTTTAGTGAAATTTTTCACAAAAGATGACATTGAATCTCTAAGAGAATTGTCTTCAAAAGCAGGTCCACTCTCAACTCTTGCAAATAAAGTTCTGAATTTTGTTGAAAGAATTGAATTTAGAAAATAAATAGTAAATCTTATTTTATATAAAGAACATATTAATTCATATTATATATCTTTGGAGGATTATAATATGACTGATGTAAAAGCGGGTGTTGAATATAAGATTAATGTAGATGGTAATTCTTTTTTGCTTGACAATAAGAAGTACCAGCTACTTGAATATATTTTAGATACAGGTTCTTTAACGGAATCAGCCAAACTGGTGAAAGTTTCTTATAGAACTGCACTAAACTATATTGATAAAATAGAATCTACTCTTCAAGTTAAAATCGTGAGTACTTCTAAAGGAGGAAAAGGTGGTGGTGGGGGCACTACTTTGACCGAGGAAGGTTATTCAATTTTAAAAGAGTGTAAAAAGATTAATGCGATTATGGAGCTTCATAGGGATGTAAATGAAATTGAAGCAGAAATTTTAGCAATTGATGAGTCAAAAGGAGTCATGAATGTTAAAATGTCTAGCTTTAATGTTAATATACCTTTAAATAAAAACTATGCTGTTGGGGATAAGGTTTTGGCATTAATCAGTTATGATAATATCTTTTTGATGTTGGAACCGCAAAAATCCAGTATCCGTAATATAATTAAAGGAAATATTGTTGAAATGAGACTCAATAATGAGATTATCCGTGTGAATGTGGATGTTGGGGGAGTCAATATCTATTCAGATATCACAGTATCTGCTGAAAAGGAATTGAATCTCACTATTGGTAAAGAGATTTATATCGGATTTAAGGCAATGTCTGTAGCTACATTAAAATTGTAATTAATTTTAGGTGGAGTTCATGTTACAAATTGAGGTTGATGAATCTGAATGTATCGGCTGTGGGGAATGTTATGAAATTTGCCCTAAAGCAGATAAAATTTGGAAAGTTACCAACGTTGCACGTATATTGGATTTAAGATATTGTCATGTTTGTACTCTATGTGCAATGGAATGCCCTACACAATGTATTAAAATTATACGTGATGGTCCAAAGGACTAAATGCTTTAACGTAAAATCAATTATTTGGAAGGTAAGATTATGGGTCGAATAGCTAATGTTGAGAGAAAAACATCAGAGACTGAAATTAAAATTAAAATGAATCTTGATGGTGTTGGAAAATATGATATTTCCACAGGCGTGAATTTTTTTAATCATATGCTGGAATCATTTTCTAAACATAGTATGATTGACTTGGATATAATAGCTAGTGGTGATATTGAAATTGATGACCATCACACTATCGAAGATGTTGGAATTTTGCTTGGTCAGGCTTTTCTTGAAGCAATTGGTGATAAAGTAGGTATTAAACGAATGGCTCATGCAATGGTGCCTATGGATGAATCAGTTGCCACTGTTGCAATTGATATAAGCGGTAGAAGTTATTGTAACATGAATCTGAATTTTAAAAATGAAAAAATTGGAGACATGACCTCAGATGTTGTAGTTCATTTCTTCGAATCATTCGCATCTTCTGCTAAATTAAATATTTATGGAGAAGTTAATGGTATTAATGATCACCATAAATGTGAAGCTATTTTTAAGGCATTTGCCAAAGCTTTAAAGGATGCTATAAAAGTGGAACATGACCAAGTTCCATCAACAAAAGGCATTATATAATTCAATGGATTTTTATCCATTATTTCTATTTTTTTATGAAATTTTTTAAAAAAAAGTTAAAAAATAAGTAGAAGTTAATCTACTTATTCTGGTTTTGAAATTAAGTCTGTTTTAGAACCTGGGTTTCCTTCTTTCATGTGTGGAGTTCTTAAAACAGTATCATTTGCTTTTTCGATGTCTCTTGCTTCTTGTGCTAATTTAGCAGCACATGCAGCAATTTCGTGAGCAGCAGCTACTAATGGGATGAAGTTTTCGAATCCTTTGGTCATGAAACAACCTTTCATGTCTAGGTTTGCAACGGATCCTGCCATTTCGTATGCAGCAATAGCTTTTGCTTTTGCGTATGGGTTAGCAAATCCACCAGCTTCTGCAGCTTTTTCAGCAGTAACAATGAGTTTAGGTAATTCGATTTCACCAGCTTCTGCTTGTGCAATTACATCGTCAATGGTTTTTTGTACTAATCTTAATGCACCGGTTTCTGCGAGTACTTTTAAGATGTCTGAGTTGAAGATAGCCATTTCAGTTGGGTCTAACCATTCTCTTTTTGCACCAATCATTGGGTCA
>JAFZMD010000086.1 GCA_017553445.1 Methanobrevibacter sp.
TGGCTTGAAAATCAGAGGCTTAAAAAAAAAAAATAAAAAAAAAGGAAAGAAGTGGAATTAGGATTCCACAGGAAGTGGTAATCCCAGTTTAGCTCTTCTTTCACGTTCTGCAGTGTTTTTGTCTTTTTTACCTTTAGCTAATTTTTCAAGTAAAGGAAGACCTGGTTTTACTTCATCCATTGGTTTTGTTTCAATTAAACCAGCGGAAACTGCAGCTTTAAAGATGCTGTCACCATCGTCGGTTCTGGTTAAAACAGTAGACCATCCGTCAGGAGATCCTACAGAACCTGTGGATACATCAGCTAATTCAGCAACGTAATCCATACAGATGTTACATCCAGCTTGTTCGTATCCGTGGGTTTCTTTAATAGCTAAACCACTGTCTTCTCCATCTTTAGTTAACCAGAATTTACCTTTACCAATGTCCATTTTGGTTGCATCAGTTAAAGAGTCAAATCCTAATTTAGAAGTTGCGAAAGTATCAAGAGAAGCCATAGGGAAGTTTTCCATACAGTAGATACCAATCATTAATTTAATTTTATTAACGACAAATCTTGTGAATGGATAAGCTTGTGCTTTTCTTAAACCTTGAAGCTGACATGGAGTTGCAACTACACCAACTTTTTCAAGTCCGTATTGACGGGTTGCTTCTTTTAAAGCGGATAAAGTTGGGGACATTGAGTATTTGGTTCCAGCAGCAGCAATTACTTCATCTGAGGAAGTTACTACAGTAGGAATAGGTCTCCAATCGTCATCAGGAGTTCCAGCTACAACAGCACCTTCAATGATTCCTTCATCAAGTGCGAAACAAAGTAATGCTGAAACGATTCCTCCGTCTTGTGATACTTCTAAAATTTTACTATCAGTAGATCTTGCAGATAATGCTTCTTTATAAGTACCTAATGGCATGTTCATTCCTCCTATAATCCTGTTTCCTCTTTAATTTTCTTTATAGGTAACCATGCTCTTGGACACATTGCATAACAAGATCCACATTTAATACATCTGTCTCTATCACAGCTAGGTCTACCTTCAGTAAAGCCCATAGCTCTTGTTGGACAAGCTAGAGCACAAGTTCCACATCCGGTACATAATCCGTTACGGATAATGTTAGTCATTACATCACAGCCACATCCAGCGTTACAAGCAGCAATATCCATTGCTGGTTGTAAGTATTCTAAGTTTCCTTCACATAATGCTACAACTGCGTTAGCAATCATTTCAGGAGCTACAGGACAACCTGGAAGTGCTAAATCTACTTTAACTAATGAACTGATTGGTGCGAAAGATTCATGTTTAGGTTGTGCTTGTTGGCCTCCACGAGCAAATGTGGTGAAACAACCGGTCATAGCACATGATCCAAATGCACAAATTAATCCGGATTTTTCTCTTGCTTCTAATAATTCGTGAACGCTGTGTTCATCTTGTAAACAAACAGATCCTTCAATTAAACATAAGTCCATTTCAGGCATTTCTTCAGCGTAAGTACCGTGAATCCATTTATCAACTAAAGTTTGTCCGTATACAATGTCAACCAAGTCAGTTAAAACTGTGGATAAAATGTCGTAGTTTTCGGTTAAAGACATTGCATCACCAGTACAACCACTTAAGTGTATGTAACCAATACGTGGTTTTGATGAAGCAGCTTTAGGTTCTTCTGCAGGTGCGGTAGTTTCTACAGGAGCAGCTTCTTCAATTTTTTCTTCTACTTTTGGTTCTTTAGATCCGCCAAAAGCTTTTTTCAATTTATCAAACATTATTTTACCCCTATTTCATTTAAAATAATATCTATAGCTTCGGGAATTGCCTTTTCTACAGGTTCTGTTAAACCCATATCCACATCCGGTGTTGGAATCTCAGCCGGTTTACAACCGACAACTACTACTTCACATTTTTCAGAAATTTTTTGAAGAGGTTCTTCGACAGTCAATCCATGAGGATTGTCATACTTTCCTATTTTCATGATATTAGGATCAAATTTATCAACCGTTCCTGGCTCTGCATTAAACTCAACCACATCAATCACAATTAGCTTTTTCCAATCATATTCCTCATATAACGGGAAGAAGTTGGTTGGTGCTGCAGTGCCCCCATCAATAAATTGGATACTTTCAGGCAATGATACATCTTCAAATTTTGATTTAATTTGTTCTAAAATATCTTTATCAAATTCTTCTTCAACATAAGCAGTAACGGCTGGATCATAATAATCGTTTTTATCATTAAGATATTTCTGTAAAATATTTATAACTATTGGACCGAAACCATCATCTTTAAACAGGACATTTCCACATCCAATAACGATTATATCCGAATGATAAGGCATGTTTTAATCCTCCCTCTACTTAGATTCTCACCATTTCATTTTTGAGAATGGATTTATCTTCGTCGTCAACTACCATCACGTGAGTAGCACATGATAAACATGGGTCGTATGCTCTGATAACATGAGGTCCGAAGTCGTGGTGGAATCCTTCAGTTGCAGGACCCATTGTAGGAATGTTCCATGTAGTTGGTACAATTGCAGAATAGAATTGGGTTTTTCCTTCGACAACTTTTGCCATGTGTACATCAGTTCCTCTAGGACCTTCAATGACACCAAATCCAAGTTCTCCAGTTCCTCTTTTATCGTAAGATACATTTGCAGGTGCTGCAGGATCGATTGCATCTAATGCTTCTACACAAGCATTGAAGTTTTTAATCATTTCATCTGCACGAGCAACGTGTTGTGCGACTACACCTTTGTCTTTGAAACCTGAGAATTTTTCCATTCTTGCTCTTGGACCA
>JAFZMD010000087.1 GCA_017553445.1 Methanobrevibacter sp.
ATCGACCTTAAATGAAAATTCCCTATTGTTCGGATAGTTGAATAGATTACCCTCTATAGTCAACGTCCATTTTTCATTAGTAAACTCAACATTTGTCAGCTTTACATTAGGTTCCGGACGGACGAATCCGCATTCACATGAATAGACTCCCCGGTGATTTAAAAAGCGTTTTTCATAAGTCAACTTTTTGCCGCATGCAGGACATTCAATTTCATCCGCATCAAAAAAGTCGCAGATATCGTCGACTTCAAGGCCGTAATAATGGACTTTAATATCACCTCTTTTCTTATAGCCCAAATAAGCTGTTCTTGGATCATCTGTATTTGTAATGATGAAACCTTTATCCATATTCTGTGACAATAGCTCCTTGGCCTTATAGTAATTCTTAAAAGGATTTTTAACTCCTGCCACCTGAGCATGTTCCGGGGAGATGGTTGTATATACGACTCCAATCGGGTCGACTACCCTTTGAACCGTATCGGGAATTCCATATTTAATGTTACGGATACCATATTCGAATACCCCGATTTCTCCTTTCTGTTGTATTAAAGCAGCTGCTATTGCATTTATAGTATTACTTTCAAAACTACTTCTAATTTCTATATCATTAGACAGTAATTTGATTAAAAGAGTTGTGGTTGTCGTTTTACCGTTTGTTCCTGTAAGTATGATGGAACCTATGCCTACATCTTTGGACAATTCTGAAACTGCATCGATTCCTGCAACTTTTGTAAAAATGATTCCTGCAAAACTTTTTCCACTACCCGAACCTAGCTTTGAAATAGGGGCTCCAACTTTTGCCAATGCTTTTGCAAATACTACTTTAATACTCATGGTATATAGATTATAAAACAATAATATATAATAATTACTGAAAATTGAAAAAAATAGAAAATAATTCCAACTAGTTGGTAGTTGGATTATTTAAAGGTGATTGAGGTACTTTGTCAGCAACTTTTGAACCGATGGATTTCATCTTTTCAATCAATTGGTCCTTTTTGCTTCCGCTGATTAAGATATTTTCTAAAACGTCACTTAATGTTTCAGTTGGAATAATCTCAACCATTTCTTCGTATTTTTTCTCAATCATTACATCTTTTAAGTTTGATTTTGGAATAAGTACTTTTTTCATTCCGGCTTCAGCAGCGGCTTCGATTTTAGCTGTAGCACCGCCAATAGGCATTACATCCCCACGGACATTTAGTGAACCTGTCAAGGCTACAGTCTGGTCTATCGGAATGTCTTCAACAGCAGATATTACAGCAGTAGCTATGCTTACACTTGCTGAATCACCCTCAACTCCATCATAGGTTTGGATGAACTGAACATGAATGTCATAATCTGACAGGTTTTTGTTGGTGTATTTTTTGACCAATGCACTTACGTTTTGAACGGATTCTGATGCAATTTCTCCAAGTTTACCTGTAGCGATTATTTTACCGCCGTTTTTGGATTGTGCAGGTGCTGCTTCGGCTGCAATTGGAGATACTATTCCACTTCTATCTCCGATTACTGCAAGTCCGTTTACTAAACCGACTCTTCCGCCTTCAGCATTGACCATACTGTATTCTTTTCTTTGGATAATTGATCTGTCAGCGATTTGCTGTTCAAGGGTCCTTGCGAATTTTTTGGCTTCAATTACATGTTCGGCCCTTACCAATTCTTCACCCTTTTCAATAGCTACGTCACCTGAAGATCTTACCAATCCTCCAAGTTCTCTTAATCTTAATGTCAATGCATTCTGCTTACCTGATCTGCGTTTTGCTTCCATGATGATTTCATCCAATGCATCCGGAGCAAAATGAGGTATTCTTCCATCATTTTTAACTTCCTGAGCTACGAACTGGACTAATTTTTCTCTGTTTTCAGTAGTATCTTCCATATAATCCTTCATGAATACTTCGTAACCGTAACCTCGGATACGTGATCTCATTGCAATGTGCATTCCTTCAAGAACCTGAATGTTTCCTGATGCTACAAGTACAAAGTCACATGGCACTGCCTGTGATCTTACCATTGCACCACTTGAGTTTTCGCTTTGGCCTGTGATTGCATACTGCTTTTCCTGCATTGCAGACAAGAGTTCCTGCTGGGTTTTCATTGACATTGTACCTATTTCATCAATGTATAATACTCCACGATTTGCCTTGTGAATCATACCTGCCTCTACACGTTCGTGTGCCGGAGTTCCTAATCCTCCTGATTGGTATGGGTCGTGACGTACATCCCCAAGCAATGCTCCTGCATGCGCACCGGTTGCATCCATAAACGGAGCGAATCTATTGTCTTCATTATTAACCAATAACTTTGGAGCCATCGTATTGTTTTTTGGTTTGATTTGAATTGAAATAAGTAATATTAATGAAGCTGCAATGATGGATTCAAGAATTCTTCCATAGAAAAATCCTATCACCAATATTCCGCCTATAGCCAATGTGGTTAAAATGGTTTTGCGTTCTTCCTGACCGCGAGCAGAACCTTTTGTTGCTCTTACTATCTTTTTACCTTCACCTGCAGGCACGGTTCTTATTATTGGATGATTATTGTCTTCAACATTAGGATAAATCAATACGTCCTGTAATGTTTCGTGCGGTAATATTTGAGCCATTCCTTTTGCAAGCATTGATTTTCCAACACCAGGATCTCCAATCAACAAAACGTTTCTTCTTTGTTTTGCTGCCTTTTTAATTGTTTCAATGGACTCTTCATGTCCTATTACCTGATCAATCAATAATGGAGGGACCTCAATGTCTTTTGAACTTTTAATATTATTATAATCCAGCATAGGCTTGGTTTCTTCCCTGTCCACATCCTCTGTGACTTCAGGTTCCAAAACAACCTCATCAAAGGATTCTTCAATCGGCTCTTGTTCTTCAAATTTCATTAAAAAACCTCACTAAATATAAAAATAAAATTCAACATTATATAACATTTTCCTACAACTAAATATATTAACTTTCTCATATATAAAAAGTTTTCTATTTTAGTAAACTAAAGTAAGAAAAATAAAATATATTAAAGCCCAAAAAGATAATAAGTATATTAAAATTTAAAAAATTTAAAGTGGTATTTTATGGCAAAATGTATAATGGTTCAGGGAACCTCATCAAATGCAGGAAAAAGTATGCTCGTAGCGGCCCTATGTAGAATATACAGAAACAGAGGATATAAGGTGGCTCCATTCAAATCCCAAAACATGTCCTTAAATTCATATACAACCTTTGAAAACGGTGAAATCGGGATAGCGCAGATGCTTCAGGCCGAAGCGGCAATGATTGAACCGAGCATTCATATGAATCCCGTATTGCTCAAGCCGAAAGGTGACTTTACATCAAATGTAATCATACAGGGAAAGTCAATAGGAGACATGAACTTCTATGATTACCAGCACAAATACCACGATACCGCTTTTGATGCCATTAAAGACAGCTTCAATAAGCTATCTAAAGAATATGACATAATCGTTATTGAAGGTGCAGGCTCTCCGGCCGAAATCAATATGAGAGAGCAGGACATTGCAAATATGGAAATAGCGCATCTTGCCGATGCAAACGTTATCCTGATAGCAGACATTGAAATGGGAGGAGTGTTTGCGGCCATTGCAGGAACATATGTCTTATTGGATGATTATGACCGTTCACGCCTAAAAGCGACCGTTATCAATAAGTTCAGAGGAAATCTTGATATCCTAAAACCTGGTCTTGACAGAATTGAAGAGATAACCGGCGAACCTGTATTGGGCGTTTTGCCATATGATGAAACCTTAAGGCTTCCCGAAGAAGACTCAGCATCCCTTACAACACATGTTTTCGATGAAGGAAAAGACATTACAATAGGAGTAATCAGACTTCCGAAAATAGCCAACTTTACGGATATCGATCCTTTTGAAGCTGAAAGCGATGTTGGAATAAAAATGATTGGAATAAACGATGACATTGGAGACGTTGACGCAATAATAATTCCCGGAACACGTAACTCAACACAGGACGTTTATGAATTATGGCAAAGCGGCATTGCAGATAAAATCATCGAAAAGGCTTCCCAAATACCAATAATTGGAATCTGCGGAGGATTTCAAATACTCGGTGAAGAAATTATTGATGAAGAGAAAAAGGAATCAAAGCAAGGGACAATCAAAGGCCTTGGCCTGCTTCCAATAACATCAGAGTTTGAACGTTCAGATAAAATAGTAACACAATCCGAAGCCATCATTCCGGACAATCTTGAAGGAATAGCTGGTGAAATGTTTAAAAACATTGCTGGTGAGCGAGTGACAGGATATGAAATCCATGAAGGAACAAGCAGCCTTTTAAACTGCAAAGCCCTTTTGGAAATTGAAAAAGGACAGGGAAATGACGAGACCGGAAAAGTGGATGGGGCATGTTATGAAAACATCATTGCGACATATTTCCATGGAATATTCAACAACTATAATTTCAGAAGAGAATTTTTAAACTATATCCGGGCTAAAAAAGGTCTTGAAACTAAAGATGGCGAAGATCCATACGAAGCGCAGAAAAATTACTCACTGAATAAGCTGGCAGACATTGTAGAGGAAAATCTGGACATGGAAATAATAGATGAATTAATCTTTTCAGAATAACTAATTTATATATTAGTTTATGCAAAAATAATAGTATTGAACAAATGGAGATTTTATTTATGATTGTAAATGTTAAAGCAACTAACAAAATAAATGGCGAAGTAATTTCATACAAATTAGAAGGTGACGGTGATGCTGGATTCTTATATGAAGGAACCCACATGCAAGAAGTAGCTGACAACAAAATCAGAGAAGTCAACAATAACTTAATCTTATTAGGTTCACCGCTTTACACCATCCAATCCGGTGAAAGTGCTTCAATCGACCACATGACCTTTGACATTGAAATTAACGCTGAATAGATTTCTTATTCAGCTTTTTTTACTATTTTTAACAGAAAAAACACTCTTTTTTGATATTATTTGACTATTGTAGAGATTTTCTACAATATGAGATTTAATCCTGACTTAAAATTACATCAACAATATGATTGAATGCTTCTTTTGATTCTGGAACCAATGGATAAATCGGATAAACATGATTCATGCCTTCTCCCACATTCAGTTCAGCATCAATGCCGCTGTCAGTAAGCATTTTATAAAATTTTTGAATGTCAGGATATAATGTTTCATGAGTTCCCACAAAAAGCGTGGTTTTTGGAAGTTCTGTTATATCTCCAAATAATGGGCTTACCCGGTAATCCTTTAAATCCAAGTCTCCTGCCCATGCCTTACCCATTTCACGCAAGGCATCTATTCCTCCTATCGGATCAAATTCAACATCACTATAATCGCCGGACATTGTTATGTCAATCCAGGGAGATATTCCAATCAGGCTTTCAGGCTGCGCCAACTCGTTGGCAGCCAAATATTCACAGAATGCCACAGCAAGTCCACCTCCGGCGGAATCTCCCATGATTATAATCGGCTTATCCATTGTTAACAGATGCCTATATAGCTTTTCAAGAATTTCATAAGTTTCTTCACAGGTATGGTTTGGAGCCAGCGGATAAATCGGAGCATATACGCATGCATTAACCTTTTCTGCAAGTTTATCACAAAAGGAGATATGCGGACGCGTAATTTCATTGACATATATTCCTCCATGAAGATATATGACCAAGCGTTCGCTGTCCTCAACATCATTGAAAAGCACCATCTGACATCCGAACATGTCCTTACTTTCAACCTTGGTGTGATATATCCTTTTTGGTATCTTATAATTTTCATCCTCTTTTAAGGAACGCTCCTGCATATGCTTTTCAGCGCCTTCAACACTATCGAAGTATTTAGGATGTATCTTTTCCCAGCCCAGTTCCACAATCCTTGACATCTTTGACATTTTTACACCTTACATTAAATAATATCTGTTAATCAATATATTTTTTGTTATAGAATATACTATTAAATATCTCTAAAAAGAATATATTAACATGACTTTCATGAACAATAATGCAAATTTTAAACAGTTCCAATTAACCAAATTCCTTACTGAAAACTGCAATGATGACCACGTGATATCAAAAATCACAATTGTGCTTCGTCGTGACAAAATAGAAGCTCCGTATTATATGATTACTAAAATCAGACTGTCTTACTGTATTGATAGGCCAGACAATGGAATTATTCATGCAATGGACATATTTAACCATGCTAGAAGGCATAATCTGACTGAATATGCATATGATGAAATAAAATCATTAATTATAAATAACGATTATGAATCCGATCATGTGAAAATCCTTAAGGAGGATAAACAGCTTAAGATGGATTTAATGTCTAAAAATGAAGATGAACTCAGAAATCTTTTTAAAAACTATGGGGAACTTTTTGAAAAAATAGATAATTTGATTGATTGAAAATTCCCCCGGATAATCCGGAAATCTAGCCGAGGTTTGAAAATCGTTTAAACTACTACAGCAAAATATTTCCAAAAAAATCAAATCAACCAATGTTTTTGGTTTACGGATTCCATTCCTTTTAAAGAGAAAATTCTAAAGTTCAAAATTAAAACTTACAGCTGTAAATTTCATGCCGCTGTCTCTGATTTTTTTAGATTTAATGTCAACGTCCCCGTATTTCTTTAAGAAAGTATTAATTTCTCTTGATACAGAGTTGTAATTTTTCCTGTCATAGACTCTGTAATTTCCCATGAACTTAACCGCTTCATTCTTATTAAGGACATTTACTTTGTCCATTCTGAATGATTCGTTGTTTTTCTCTAAAACGGA
>JAFZMD010000088.1 GCA_017553445.1 Methanobrevibacter sp.
CCTCCTCTTCTACTTCCTCTTCTACAACTTCTTCTTCAGCTGGAGCTGCTGCTACAGCAACATTTGAAAGTTTTTCAGCTAATTCATCGTCAATAGCACCTGCTTTATCAGCAATAGCTGAAGCAATAGCTAACATTTTAGCTTGTGCGAGTCCGATAATTGGTTCTGAAGTTTCAGAAGTTAATACTGCTGCTTCTACACCAACATTAATTGCTCTAGTGTAAGCGAGAGTAATAATTGTGGAAATAGTATCTTGAGTAGGTATAGCTGCATTAACAGACAAATTAAATGCTTGAGCGAATGCGCTTTGAACATCTGCTAATGTTTGTTCTTCGTCGATTGCAAGTACGTCTGAAGTATAAACTGCTTCATCTTCATATACTGCTTTTAAATCAATTCCCACTTCCATTGGATTAATTTCCAATCTGGATAAAGTAGCTGCTACACTTTTAGATACTTCTTCACCTGCTTCAACAACAACAGTATCTTTTTGAACAACAATTTTACCTTTATCAATTTTTGCAGGAATTCCAACTTGTTGTAATTCACCTAAAAATGGACCTGGTTCAAAACCGGTATCCCCAGCAGGTACAACAATATCATCGTCAACAATAGTTCCTGGTTTAGCAGGAGCTGATGTTTTACTATCTTCCAATATTTTGTACAATTTGAAAGGATTCATTTCAGTAGCGATAAGAGCTACTTGACCGTCCATATGTCCAGACAAATCAACAATGTTGTTTTTACTAGCATTACAATCTTCGAGAGCTAAATCAATAAGGTTTTTCTTAGACATTCTGATAACAGCTTTACCTTTGAGATTTTTTCTCATTTCCTGAAGCTGTTTTGCTGGAATGTTTAATAAATCGACAATACCAACAACATCATATTTGTCTATGATACCTTTAAGCTCTATAACTTCTTCTTTTTTCCATTCAGCAACATGAGCCATCTAGATCACCCTCACAGTTGGACCCATAGTTGTTTTAATAAACATGGATTTTATTTGACTTCTTCCTTTTTCTAAATTGCGGTCTAAGACTGTAAGAACAGTTTCCACATTTTCAGCTATATCTTCCTCGGACATGTCTTGGCTTCCAACAACAATTTGAATAAGTGGTTGTTGTTTTACACCAACTTTGACAGTACTTTGTAATCTTTCTAAAAGAGGAGCTAGCTTGATACTTGCTGGCACTGGTTTTGGCATTTTGTTACGAGGACCAAGAATTGGACCTAAGAACCTACCAACGAGTGGCATCATATCAGCTTGAGCTATAAAGAAATCAACGGAATTAGCAACTTTTTTAGCTGCTTTTCTGTCTTTTCCTAACTCTTCTAAATCTGTTTTATTGATTACAAGATCGAGGCCTGCATCTTTAGCTTGAACAATGAGTTCCCCATCAGCTATGACTCCGATTTTTACCTCTTTGCCACGGCCGTTAGGAAGAGTAACTTCCTCATTAAACCTATTTTCTGGCCTTTTGACATCTAAGTCACGGATATTAATAATAATATCTACGGACTCAGTGAAGTTTCTCGGCTTAGATTGTTCTTTAGCCTCCTTCACCGCATTAACTATATCTTGTGTCATATTCGTCCCCCATGAACATTTTCTGCTCATTGGTTTTTATTTTGGTTTCATGAGAATCGATTGTAAGAAAAAATTCTCCACGATTGCATGAATTAAAAAACAGTATATCAATTATAATCCGTAAATCATAACATCATATACACTGTTACATATTAACTTAAATTTTATTAACTGATATCTTTATTCAACTAAGATATCATCATATTTACCAGCATCTACATCTTTTTGTGCTTCTCTTGGGTCTTTACCATCAACAGATAATCCCATACTTACACAGGTTCCCATGACTTCTTTTGTAGCTGCTTTATAATCATTAGAAAGTAATGAATCAAATTTCATTCTAGCGATTTTTAAAGCAGTTTCAATTGGTAAGTCATTAATAATGTCTAAACCCGGTTCGTGAGAAGCTTTGTCGATGCCTAACTCTTGCATGATTAACGCTGTAGTTGGTGGAGTACCGATTTCAATTTCAAAATCTTTAGTATCCCTATCAATACTAACTTTAACAGGTACTTTCATTCCTGCAAAGTCAGCAGTTTTACTATTAATTTCATCAACTACTTGCATCATGTTAATACCGAAAGGTCCTAACGCTGGGCCTAATGGAGGTCCAGGAGTAGCGCTTCCACCTTCGATAAGAACTTCGACTGTATCTTTAGCCATCAGTCAGCCTCCTTTTGAATTATTCTTATTTGATCAGCTTTAACAGTTACCGGAATTGGAACTGCTGCTTCTATTAACTCAAGAACAACTTCTTCACGTGATTCATCAATACGAACCACTTTAGCTCTTTCACCTTTAAACGGACCAGAAATAAGTTCGACAATACTTCCTTTTTGAATTGAGGAAATAATCGGTTCCGGCTTTAAGAATCTCTTTGCTTCTTCAAAGGTAATACCACCTTTTCCTTCAACAACACCTCTTAAGTGCTGTACTTTTAAGTTAGGATTTCTTAAATCTATTTTAGTTTCAGATTCAACTAAGATATACCCTTTTAAAGATTCCGGTACAAGAATTGATAAAATACCTACACCAGGCATTTTAGCTTTACGTGCCAAAAGTCTAGCAACATTTCTTTCTTGACCTACAGAGGTTTTAAGAGCATATATGGAACTATTAGTATCTTCCATGAAAAATTCACCTATTTCAATATTCTTACTGTTAATAAAATCATATATTAAGTTAAAAGTTATTATAAAAACAATGTAACAAGATAAAAAAAATCTTGTAAAATAGATTTCTATAATATCAATATATCTATAAATAATAGTATATAAAGTTTTCAAAAAAACGAGGTTTTGAAAATAAAATTAAAATTTCATCATAATTATATTAGGGATCAATATTAAAAAAAATAAAGAACGGTTTTATAAACCGATTAATTGACCAATTAAAACCATGACAAAACCAACAGCACCAATAACTAAAATACCTAACGCTGTAATTTTAGCAAATTCGAGGTATTCTGTCCTATCTGGTTTTCTTGATACTTTTAATACCCTTTTACTATCTTTAACAAATTTATCAAAACGTTCTTTAATATCCATTTAAATCCCAAAATAAAAAATTTAGTAAATTATAATAAAATAATAATATATTAATATATAATTTATTAGTTAATAAAGTTTTCTATAAAATGCAAAAAATATAAAATTTTAGATGGATTTAGAAAATTCCATCAATAAAATCATCTAATTGATCGCTGGTACTTTGAGCATCACCAGCAGATTCGTCATTATCATCTTCAAAATCAATATTAGACTCTTCATCACCAGATTTAATACCTGAAACAACAATAGTTGTTCTAACAGTACTTTGCAATGCTGGGTCAAGTTGAGCACCCCAAATAATATTTGCTTCTGGGTCCAATTTATCAGCAACAACCTGCACGATTTTTTCAGATTCATGTAATGTTAAATCTTCGCCACTAGATATGTTAATTAAAGCTCCAGTAGCATTTGATATGTCAATATCAAGTAAAGGACTGCTTAATGCTTCATGTACAGATTCCAATGCTCTGTCTCCAGAGTCAGATTCACCCATACCAATCATTGCCATACCGGATCCTTCCATGATACTTTTAATATCAGCGAAATCTAAACTTACGATACCCGGTTTAGTAATCAATTCAGTAATGCCTTTAACAGCTCTTCCCAAGATTTCATCAGAAACTAAAAATGCTTTAGTTAATGGGAGATTTGGTGCCACTTCCAATAATTTATCATTTGGGATGATAATTACAGTATCAGCTGCTTCTTGGAGTTTTTCTAAACCTTCATCAGCATTATTTCTTCTTCTAATACCTTCAGCTGAGAATGGCATGGTAACAACAGCTACGGTTAAAGCACCTAGTTTTTTAGCAATTTTAGCAACAATAGGGGCTGAACCTGTACCGGTTCCTCCACCAAGACCACAAGTGACAAATACCATATCTGCGCCTTCAAGGGATTCCCTTATTTCGTCTTCGGTTTCTTCAGCGCATTCTTCACCAATACTTGGATCTCCACCTGCACCTAATCCACCAGAAGTTTTTCTACCTAAGAGAATTTTTTTATCAGATTGACTGTAGTATAAATCTTGTGCATCAGTATTGACAGTAATTGTTTCAGCACCTTCAATACCAATATCGTTTAATCTTGAAATAGTGTTGTTTCCTGCACCACCTGCACCAACAACAAAAATATTAGTTTTTTTAATAAATCCGATTAAATCTTCATCAATATCGGAGGTAATAGCTTTTTTGGAATCAACTTTTTCCATTCTTTCTTCAGATTCTTTAATTGCATCATCTATAAATTTCACGAATTAACCCCACATAGTCTACTTAAAAATAATTGTTAAATATTTCTGTTTAAACTAATATTTAAATGCAACTATAAATATGAACATATGTGAAAAATTACTATTCAAAATAGCAATTAATCTTTTGGCATTGCAATTATTTCATGGATTTTTAAGTTGAATAAATCTTTAGCATTGACAGGAGTTAAAATAACTGCAGTATCAACACCGGAACCTCTGCCACCAATCGCTATAATTTTATCTCCAACAGGAACCAAACCTGCATCAGCAGCCATTATTGATATTTCACAAGCCACTTTTACACCATGGGAAATCATACGAAGAGTATCTGAAACAATATCCAAAGGAGCAAAACCGCCATATTTATTAGTTACACCACGATTTGCACCGCTGAATGCATGACATCCAACAAAGGTTACAATTCCTTTTTCGCCCAATTCATCCAACATTTCCTCACTTATATCCAGGGTATTTTCTTCTTTAAAGCCTGAGTGATGTGTGACATTAATAATTTCCGCATCACCACCTATCGCATCATATAGTTTTAATGCTGATTTTCCTGTTGCAGAAGCAATCACAATATTTTCAATGTCATCAGATTCATCCAATCTTTCCTTTACGGCTGCCACTAATTCATCAGTGTAGTCTTCACCTTCTTTTTCAAAGTATGTTATTTTCATTTTATTCACCTTTAAATATAATTATGATATTATATATTATTTAAGGATTTTAATATGATGGATGAAAATATAAAACATGTTATTAATGGAGATTATATGGTAATCCCCATAGAAACGGGATACATAAAACCAAATGAAGATTTAAGTTCAATTATAACACCTGCCCGTGAATTAATGAAAGATGGAGATTATTTAGTAATCGCAGAAACACCCATTTCTATTTCACAAGGCCGGCTAATTGATGAGGCAGAATATACGCCTTCACTTACAGCCAAATTTTTAACGACAGTATGGAGCAAATACCTGTGGGGATATGTATTTGGACCGCTATTAAAAATCAAAAAAAGAACCATTAAAAATTTAAGAAGGCTACCTGAAGAAACCAAAGCACACAAGGAAGTAGTGCTTCAATTATATGGTCTAAAACATGCCTTGAAACCAGCTTCAGAGGCAGGGATTGATTTGAGTAATGCTCCAGGAACATGCGTTTCACTGCTTCCCGAAGATCCTGAAAAAGTTGCCCTTGAAATTAAAGAAGAAATCGGAAAAGATGTCTGTGTAATGATTATAGATACTGATGCCACATATATGAAAAACGGCAAGTATTTTACAGGCCTTCCAATAGCAATCGAAGGGATTGAATCAGATAAAGGGTTTTTTGGATATGTCAAAGGCCAGTTAAGTGAAAACATGGGTTCAACACCCTTAGGCTGCAGTGAAAAAATAAGTGTGGAAAATGGCCTGAAAATTGCAAACATTGCTGAAGATTATCAGAAATCATTATCAACCGAAATGAAAACAATTCATAGTGTAAAAGAGGTTTTAGGAACTTCCGAAACTGGAGTAACTATTGAAGCCCTTGACAACATAACCCATACCCCAGCAGTAATCATAAGAAAAATCAACTAACTTTTTATAATAGAAAAAACATAATTAATAACATTATTGTTTAGGGGTAATTTAATGATAAATAATCCAATAGTTAACGATTTTTTAGAACAAATTGTAGACGCTGACGATTTAAAAAATATTAAAACCATCATCCAAGCATTAATTGACGGTGTTGAAACCGATGAAGCAATTCATGAAAAAACAGACATCAAATTGAATACTGTCAGAAAATTATTATATAAATTACATGATGCTTCAATTGCCAATTATAAAAGAAATAAAGACCCTGAAACCCAATGGTTCACATATACCTGGAGATTTGAAAAAGAAGAATACATTGAAGAAATCACAAAGTTCTATACTGAAAGATTAAATGAAAGGGAATCATTATTAAATGATTTGGAGAACAATCTATACTTTGTATGTTGTATGGATCCAGAACACTTCAAAGGAGATTATGCAGAATCTTCAGAATATGAATTCTACTGCCCTGTATGCGACTATGAATTAGAGCCATATGATGCCAAAAAAGAAAAAACTTTATTAAAAAGAAAAATTACAATTGATAAAAAGAATTTCAAGAAATTTGAAGAAGAAATTAACAAGAATTAGATATAATGGAAATTGAAATTCTTAAAAAGGAAAAAACACCACAAAATGTAATAGATCACTCCATAGCAGTGCATAATAAGGCATTAAAGATAGCAAAAAATTTTCCAAATGCCGATTTGGACCTTATTAAAAAAGGTGCTTTATTGCATGACATAGGCAGATCCAAAACCCCTGGCATTTCTCACGCTGTTGAAGGTCGCAAAATCGCCTGCAGATACGGTTATGATGAAAACGTTTTAAATATTATTGAACGGCATATCGGTGCAGGCATTACTAAAAAAGAAGCGAAAAACTTAGGTCTTTTTGAAAAATCATATGTTCCCCGAACTTTAGAAGAAAAAATCGTTGCACATGCAGATAATTTAATCAGCGGAACAGAAGAAGTTGATGTTGATTTTGTAATTGAAAAATGGAAATCAAGAATGGATAATCCCGAGGATAACATTAAACGTTTAATTAAACTTGATGAAGAGTTGATACAATCATTTGAGGATGGATAATTATGAAAGTGATATGTTCTAGTGAAGAATCTTTGTATAGGCCGGAAGCCGTAAGATGGAGACAGAGAATGGAATTGATGAAACCACTTGGAGATACTGTCATTTTACTCCCCTGCAGTATGAAAAAACCTTATTCCAATTCAAAATCTCATCAGACATTTAGAAAAGTCACCAGATCATTTCAGGAGCTTATTGTAACTTCCCCTTTTGGAATCTGTCCAAGGGAACTGGAAAATACATTTCCAATCCAATCCTATGACGTGAGTACTACAGGAACATGGTCACAAGACGAGATTAGGGAAACCGGCCAGCTGATTAAAAGATATTGTGAAGGAAAGAATGTTGTTGCCCATCTTCATGGAGGATATCTGGAGTCTTGTGAAGCATTTTTAGACGATTTTACATTAACTTGCATTAATGGAAAGCCTACTTCACCTGATTCAATCTATAATTTAAGAATGGAACTTAAGAAACATTCAAAAATCAACAGGAGAGAAAAGGTTTTAAATGAACTTAGATCAATTGCCATTTATCAATTCGGACCTGAAGCTCGCGATTTTATTCCGGACAATGTTAAAACAAAAGGAAGATATCACAAAAAAATCCTTGTTGATGGAACCCAAATCGCCATGTTAAATGGAGATTATGGATTGTATCGTTTGAACCTAGCTGGTGGAGAGATTTTAAAGGATTTGGGCATTAACATAGTAAATATTGATTTTGATTTGGATACCAATACTGTCTTTGCACCAGGCATTGACAAAGCAAGCCACAATATCATTCCAAATGATGAAGTCGTTGTTGTAAAAGACGATGAGGTTGTTGGTGTTGGTAAAGCCGTTTTAACCGGCCGTGAAATGGAATTATGTTCAAATGGTATTGGAGTTAAACTAAAACATCGTGTAAAATAATTTTTTAAAAAAAACAATATGTATAAATATATCTAATATCAACATAAATTATTAGTTATTACAAATTACAAGAGGTGATATTTAATGTCAGAAGAATTAGTTAATTCAATAAGAGATGCAGTTGCTGTTATCAATGACCCTCACATGGGAATCAGCATTGTCGAAATGGGACTTGTGAAAGATATCAGTGTAGATGGTGATGAAGCAACAATCACTATTAAGCCAACCAATCCAGGTTGTATGAGTGTTACTCGTATTGCTGCAGATGCAAAAACCCTAGCTGAAAAAGTTGATGGTGTATCCAAAGCAATAATTATTGTTGAAGGCCACGTAATGGCTGATTCAATTAATGAAATGATTAACAGATAATCATTTTTCTTTTTCTTTCAAGTTAGTTTCAATTAATTAACTTGAAAATTTTTGATTTTATATTAAAAAAGGCAAAAAACCAAAAAACTTATATATGTATGATAACCAAAAATATATTTGTTGTATATAGGCTAGTGGCACAGCTTGGTTAGCGCGCTCGGCTGATAACCGGGAGGTCATGGGTTCGAATCCCATCTAGCCTACTTTTCTAAGCTATTTTTTTAAAGATTTATTTTTACCCGATAATTCAATCTAAAATTTTTAATAATGAGGATTTTTTAATTTTTTCCAAACCATTTATATATCATATTCAACAAAATAAAACTTGAATGTACAAAAAAGTGTAATAAGGGATAGAAATGTGGGAAATTATAAATGAAAAATTTAAAAAATATCCGGCAAGAATACGCGTTGCAGAAAAAATGATTGAATTAGGTCTTTCAGTACATGAAGACGGTAAAATATACTGTGGTAATTTAAAAATAAGTGATAAAGCATTGGCCAAAGCATCAAATGTAGATAGACGCGCTATTAAATCTACAATTGAAGTTATCCAAGAAGATTCCGAATTATTTGATTTGTTTAGCAATATCATCCCTGCAGGAACACTACTTAAAAATATAGCCAAAACCGTAGATTTGGGAGTAATAGAAATAGAAGTCGGATCAGATAACGAAGGAGTGCTTGCTGCAACAACAAGCCTAATTGCAAAAAATGGAATAAACATAAGGCAAGCTTATGCCGAAGACAGTGAAATGCAAGAATCCCCAATTCTAACAGTAATAACTGACAATCCTATAAATGGTGATTTGTTAAGTGAATTTTTAAAAATAAAAGGTGTCAATAGAGTATCAATCTATTGATTAAAATGTTCCATTCTTGCTTTTTCCATTTCCTTATCTTCTTCTTCAAGCATATCCAATAATTCTTCCCAAGCTTCTAAAGATTCCTTAGCAGCTTCTTCAGATAATTTTTCAATAGCATAACCTGCATGGATTAAAACATACTCACCAATCTCAACATCAGGAAGCAAATCCATTTTAGCAGCCTGTCTTGCTCCGCCAAAGTCAGCATATAACACATTTTCTTCCCTGTCAATTTTAACAATTTGTGCCGGTGCTGCAATACACATATTTTTTCATCCCCTCAATAATTAAATTAATTAATAAATAAAATATATTATTAAATATTATATAAAATTATCTGAATGGGTGATGATATGACAAATATTGTAATTGGATCAGGTCCTGCTGGAAGATTAGGTTCTTATGAACTTGGTAAACTTGGTGAAGAGGTTATTTTAATTGAAAAGAACCATATAGCCGGAACATGTTTAAATGAAGGATGTATGGTTATTTGTGCACTTAGCGATATTTCAAAATTTATTGATTCAAACAGACGCTTTAACGAGTACGGTTTTATTAAAAGTCAGATTGACATCAGTTATGATAAAATCGTGAACAAAATAGGTGAAACACAGGAACTTTTAAGAAAACTAAACCAAATGGAAAATGAAAGCGTTAGCAATCAAGTTATTTACGGAGAAGCCAAAATCAATGGAGACCACATCGAAGTCAATGGCGAAAGCTTGGAATACGATAAGTTATTGATTGCCACAGGAGCAAGGCCCCATATTCCTGACGTTAAAGGAAGCGAATACGGATTGACCAACAAAGACATCTTAAAGATTGATGATATTCCTGATAAGTTAAATATTATTGGAGGAGGCATCATCGCCTGTGAGATAGCAAATATTTTCTCAACATTGGGCAGTGAAGTTAATGTTATCGTTAGAAGCGAATTTTTAAAAGAAATCGATGCAGACATTAAAAAATACATATTAAAGCACATCATGAATGATGTGACTATCCTGGAACATACAGACATCAGTGAGTGCGGCAAAAATAAAGTTGTTTTGACAGAGGGTGATGAATTGGAGGGAATTCCATTTTTTGCAACGGGAAGAGTTCCAAACTCCGAAATTGCTAAAGATTTCGTTGATTTTAATCCGGACAATAGCATTAAAGTTAATGAATTCATGCAAACTTCACGAGATAATGTATATGCAGCAGGCGATGTTACTGGAGGTTGGCAATTAACACCAGTAGCTAGAATGGAGGGCATTTGTGCTGCAAGGAATATGGCCAACTACCTGAATAAAATAAGCTACAATTCAGTTCCTCAATGCATAAGCCTGAACACAGAAGTCAGTTTTGTTGAAGATGAAAGAATCAAAGACGTTGAAACAGAAACTATTACCCTGCCTTCAATTGCAGGACCTAATGCATTTTGGAAAATACTGACTGGAGATACAGGATTAACAAAAATAGAGTTTGACAGTGAAAACAATAAAATCAAAAAGATTAACGCAATATCCCCATCATCAGTAAGTGATGTTGCATATTTGTCTTACTTAATGAGAATAGACTCACCATTGGATGAATATTGTGATTTTCTGGAAATACATCCGTCTACGGATACAAATTATAAAATTATTAAGAATTTGTGGTTATGACTTAGTGCCACAAATATCAATTATTTGATCTGCCAAATCGGATTTGGCATTGTTGATAATTTCAGAATAAATCAGTACATTTTCATGAAGCGAATCATAAATATCGAATGCATATAAAATAGTTTCATTTGCATCTTCCATATCTGTTTCCAAAATGGCTCCTTTAAATAGGCCTTCCATATTGTGATATCTTCCCCATTTAATTTTAGTTATAGTCACAATAGGAACATCACAAGCCAAAACCTCTTCAATCATGACCCCGTCGTCAGTTAAAACTGCCATATCAATAAAATCATAAAGATGGTTTAGCCAATCAAGGAATCCCAAATAGATAATTTTGTCTTCATTGATTAAATCCAAATATTCATCATACATTGGATATCCTATCAAAAGAACATTATATTCATCAGTAAACTCTACAAAATTGTTTGCAGCTTCAATCATGCCTTTAAAAAGAGATGAACCTGAGGAAAACAATATGGTTTTTTTGTTTTCATCGAATAATGGATATTCCCTAAGCTTTTCCAAAGCAATTTCACCATTTCCGGAAGTTATATTATCCGCTATCGGATAATAAGTTTTAGATAAATTATCCGGCAAATTTTCTTCCCTAAACCTGTAATACTCGGGCAAAAGTATGCAATGATTTAATTTTGGACAAACACTCATGTCCAAAGGAGTGCAGCACAAAGTAGCGCACGGTTTACCTGCCAATTTAGCGCCTACACTGGCCACAATAGAGCCTCCACCAATAACGCCAACAACAAAGTCAACATCCAATTTTTTAATTAGGCTTCTTGCCCTGAATGTGGCAGGCAACATTTTGAAAGCTGCTTTTAGAGAAGACAGTTTAGTTGCGGCATGGCCTCCGGCCTGAGGAATAATAATTTTATGCCAATCATATCCTTTCTTTTTAAACAATACACCTGGAGCTGATTCATCAAGTGCAATTTCACAATGAACGCCCTTTTTTTCAAGAGCATCAATTAGGTTATAAGCAACGACAGCGTCACCGCCCAATCCTCTACCTGTAATAACAATTAACGCATTCACTGAGAATCCCCCCTAAAAGATGGAGAACCCTTTTGAACGAACATGTCGCTGTGAATTGCATGGGGATTGAATAACAGTCTTCTAAAACCCAATGATATTAAAACATCATTTTCAATTTCATATTGCTTATCCTTAAGAATCCATTTGCGCAATAAATCGCCCAATCCTCCACCGGTTAAAACGTCCATAATATAATCCCCGAATGTTGGGTCTAAAATTCTTAAACGTTGCCTGAAGAATACTTTAAGAGTGCTTCGTCTGACAAATGCTGTAAAACAGACCGTAAATATTGAAAGTAAAATCGTCCACCAAAATCCTCCGGTCAAATAGAATGCAACACCTAAAGCTACAGCAAAACTGTGGTTTCCAACTTCCCCCATCATTATTTTTCCTGCGAAATCCAATGGACAATAAGCTAAACATGCCACAAAGATAAGCAATGGAGTATATGTTGCCGGAAGCTCATCAACTGGAGCAGTTCCTGCAATCAGCATGCAAATAACTGTAACTATTGACATTACCATAGTAACCATAGCGCATGATCCCGGCTGCATGTCTGAAATGTTCATTGGCTGAATTAATAATGCGATGATAATAGATGAAAATCCCAGTCCATGATAAAAACCAACTGCCATTACTAAAATCATACCGATTCCTCTTGAAAATTGGCCTATTTCAATATTTGCGAAACTGAATTTTCTTCTACCAAAAATATCATCAATAAAAGCAAAAATACCGATGATTAAAACTAGATTATTATATTTCGGTAAAAAATATAATGCCAAAATAGCAAACGGTACAAAACCCACTCCGCGAGGAATTCCTCCTCTTACATTAGGATATAAGTTGCCCAAATATCCTTGTTTACCTAATAATCTAAATAATGCATTTACAAACAGTGTTCCTAATAAACAAACAATAAAAACAAAAATAAATGCATAAACCATCGACATATACATATTAGTAACTCACTTAAATAATTATCACTTATAACTTATACTCATAATCATATATAAAATCTATGATAAGCTATATCTCAATATGGCCGCAATACCGCCCAAACTTTCCAATTGCTTACCGCCATCATGTTCACAGCTAATTACCATGACATCTCCTTTCATGTTTTCAACCATGTCCATCTGTTGGCCTAAATTATCAGTTGCGACCATTTTATCAAGAACCAGCAATTTCTCAACAGCCCCCATGTCAATAGCTTCACTGGTTTCAGCCAAACCATATGCGACTTTGGATGAATTTTTAGCAATCTCTTCCAATAGGTTATTGACCGCCATCATTTCACTGGCCACCCGATTTTCAACGGTTAATTTCTCAACGGTGCCTTTCTTTAAAACTTCATGGATTCCTACCCTTCCGCCAGTACCTGTGCTTTCAATAATCGATTTGGAAGCCAGCTCCTTATGCTTATCTTTAAGGTAATCATAGAAATCATTCTTATAAAATCCCGGACCGGCAATAATGATATTTTGAATGGAATCGAATTTATTGATTGAATCTATGATGCTTTCATAAAATTTGACAATATTTTTATTCCTGTTTTTATCCAAAATACGTTTTCCAGAAATATTTCCTTTAACAGGACCATAATATTCAATTCCAAACTGCCTCATCAACCCCAATGTTGCAGTATCATCTTCAATGACAACGATGATTGCAGACAATTTTTTAGAAGCATCAATAGCTTGTTTTAACCTTTTCAATGCCCATTTAGGCCATTTAATTTTTTTAATCGTTAAAGGAGTGTTCAATTTAACTTCCAAAGTATGGTGAGAACCTAAAGGAATCAAATCTTCAGGACCTCTTGTAATGACTCCAGTCAATCTTAATTTGCCCGTGAATAAGTGAAAATTAATTCCTTCAACATCAATGCCTAGGTAAAATGTCTTTTTTATACCTCTGTCACTTCTTAATTTATCCCCAGTATTATCCTGAATACGGCGGGTTGTTTTAGATGAAACATTATCCTTAACTTCAACAATATGTGATAAATGCCACAAATCATCCAATGTTTCTGGAATAACTTCAATAATTCCTTCTTTTGTATCTTGCTTAACAATTTTCATTGTATTAATTATTTATATGTAATGTTTATTAAAGTTATTAATATGAAAATTGGAATAATAGGTGGAAGTGACGGTTTGGGAAAAACCCTAATCTATTACTTTAGGGACGATTTTGATGTGACAATAACTGCAAGAGATCACAAAAAAGGCCGTAAAGTTGCAGATGAATTGAATGTCGAGTATGTTGAATCAAACAAGCAGTTAGCAGGCATGAGTGATATGCTAATAGTGTCCGTACCGATTAATCATACCCCATCAGTCATCCGCGAAGTTGCTCCATTTATGAGAAAGGGTTCTGTGATGGTAGACGTTACTTCAATTAAAGAAGAACCCCTAAAAGCAATGGAGGAATATCTGCCGCCAAACGTGGAATTTATCCCAACGCACCCAATTTTCGGTCCAAGAACAACCGAACTTGACAATCAGATAATTGCATTAACGCCAACCAAAAAAGGCGAATGGTATCCAAAAGTTTACAGTTATCTTGCCGGCAAGAATATGAGAATAATCGAAACTACCGCCGAACATCATGACTATATGATGAGCATCGTTCAGGTTTTAACTCATTTTTCATTTATTTCAACCGCATCGGCGATGGAGAAATTAAAAGTCGACATTAACGAAACCGAAGATTATGAAAGTCCAATTTATAACTTAATGATTGATATGATTGCACGTATCGTATCCCAAAATCCTTATCTGACATACTACATCCAATCAATGAACAATAACGGCCCAAAAATCAGAAAAGTTTTCAGTGATGCGGTAGAAGAACTTAGACAGGCAATTGACTCAGAAGATGATGAAAAATTCGTTGAAATAGCCATTAAAGCTACCAGGAATATGGGAGATATCCAAAATGCATTGGGTATGAGTGATAAGGCAATAACTGCATTAAGCCACGAATATAGCTTACTTAATGAATCAGTCGGTCATGAAATAGCCCTAAAACATATCTATTCAGGAAAAGTCCATACGGGAGTTTTAAAACAAGTTGATGGAAAAACCGCAACTTTAGACAATGGAACTAAACTGAGGATAGCTAATGTTGAAGTTTTGAGTGATGAAGAGCTATACCAATGGAAACTGGATAATTTAAAAAGGGAAAAGCACTCCATCAGCTGTGTCTTCAGCGAAAACGTGACTCCAAATGTTATCGTTGAAACATTAGATAAAACCGATGACGTGATTGACGTTGTCTTAACCGACATATATCAGGGCCCGCAAATTGATGAAGGCTTTGTAAGCTTAACCTTTGAGGTTACTGCACTATCAAAAGAAGCCATAGAAAATGTTAAAACCATATTAATTGGTTTTGGCGGGGTTTTAAGGTAATTACCAATTGGATATTACAAACAATCACTAAATGAACTAGCATAATCATGTTATAATACATCAATTATGGGTAAGATTGACTGAATTTTTATTTTTATCCATTACCTAAAATTTTCTAAAATACCTCTTTTAAACATTTTACAAAACATTTACAGAAATAATAGCCATCCTCGAGATATTTTCAGAATAATCCTGACCCCAAAAATATTGAAAAAATGTTCGTTTTTAGACGAACAAATATTAAAGTAATAAAAAGTAATTAAATTTTAGAATTTAATATAACAAATTAAAAATTAATTTTATTATAAAAACAATAAGAATAATTCTAAAAAAAATTAAAAAAATAATTTAATAATAATATCAATAAATTAAAGCTTTAAAAATTTGTTTTTAAAAATTTTTTTGACCGAAACATTTATATAGTAAAACTTACACACTATACTTGTCAAAGTTAAAATGACAAGGTTACAGAAAAAGTAACCAAAATTTCTTATCATACTAATCAAACTTACGGAGATGATATCTATGGCTCAAAAAGAAAAAACATTAAAAGTTGCAGAAGCCCTTTCTCAAAGGGAAATCGGTCAAGGTATTGCAAGAATTGATCCTAATGTAATGAGTGAATTAGGATTAAATGAAAAAGACATTATTGAAATTAACGGTTCTAAAAAAACAGCAGCTATAGTACTTCCTTCACAAACAGACATTGGTCTGGGAATCATAAGAATTGACGGATTAGTCCGTAAAAATTCCGGAGCAACCATCGGCGGAGAAGTAAGTATCAAAAAAGCAAAAGCTGTTGAAGCCAAAAAAGTAGTTTTAGCACCAACTGAAGATAACATTCGCGTACAAGGTGATGTACGCAGCTTATTCATGGGTAAAGTAATGATGAAAGGAGACATCATCGGATCTCAAATCAGGGCTCCAAGGCCAAATATGGGATTCAACAGCATATTTGATGAACTGATGGACTTTACCCCAGCAATGAGAGAAATCAGATTTGCAGTATTATCAACTCAACCAGGCGGAATCACTGTTGTCGGGCAAAACACAGAAGTGGAACTTCATGAATCCCCAGCAGACGTAAGCAAACTCGAAGGAGTAACCAACCTTGTTGACGTAAGCTATGAAGATATTGGTGGTCTTAAAGAAGAAGTTAAAAAAGTAAGAGAAATGATTGAAATTCCTCTTAAAAGACCGGAATTATTCGAAAAATTAGGAATTGCACCTCCAAAAGGAGTATTAATGCACGGTCCACCAGGAACCGGTAAAACATTACTGGCAAAAGCAGTAGCCAGTGAAAGCGATGCTCATTTCATATTGATTAATGGGCCTGAAATTATGAGCAAATACGTCGGCGGTTCTGAAGAAAACCTAAGAGAATACTTCGAAGAAGCTGAAGCAAATTCCCCATCAATCATATTCATAGATGAGCTCGATGCAATAGCTCCAAAAAGGGAAGAAACCAACGGCGAAGTTGAAAGAAGAACAGTCGCTCAACTTTTAACATTGATGGACGGCCTTAAATCAAGAGGCCAGGTGGTGGTCATA